>JBKHCQ010000142.1:0-8570 GCA_046541755.1 Anaerolineales bacterium
ACCGCCCTTGCAATTTAGCTCCCTCCACGCTACAATCCTCTATATGCCAATTAAAGTACTTTCAGAAACAGTAGCGGCACGGATTGCGGCGGGCGAGGTGGTGGAGCGACCGGCCTCGGTGGTGAAGGAGTTGGTGGAGAACAGCTTGGATGCCGGCGCGACCCGCGTGGAGATCGACATCGTCGATGGCGGCCAGAAGCGCATCCGCATTCAAGATAACGGGTGCGGGATTCCGCGCGAGGAGGCGACGTTGGCGTTCAAGCGCCACGCGACGAGCAAGCTGGAGACGGCGACCGATCTGGAGCGGATCGCGACGTTGGGATTTCGCGGCGAGGCGCTGGCCAGCATCGCCTCCGTGAGCCGCGTCACCTGCACCACCCGTCACGTCGATGAGAAGGTCGGGACGCGCTTGCGCTTAGAGGGCGGGAAGCTCGTCTCCAACACGGCCATCGGGCGGCCCCCCGGCACGGAGATGGTCATCGAGGATCTCTTCTACAACGTGCCCGCGCGGCGCAAATTTCTGCGCACCGAGCGCACCGAGCGCAGGCACATCGATGCCTTCCTCACCCGCTACGCCATCGCTTACCCGGAGATCGCGTTCCGGGTGACGCAGAACGGGCACGAGGTGCTGGCGACCTCCGGCAGTGGTGATCCGCAAGCGGCCTTGATCGCAGTCTATGGGATGGATTTGGGCGGCAGTCTGCTGGAAATAGCGCCGGAGACCACCGCCGAGCAGCCGATCCAGGTACGCGGCTTCGTCGGCCCGACGACGGTGCATCGCGCCAATCGCGGGTACATCACGCTCTTCATCAACGGGCGCTGGGTGGAGGATCTGCGCCTGACCTACGCCGTAATCCAGGCCTATCACACGCTGCTGCCGACCAAGCGCTATCCCGTGGCCTTTGTGGAGGTGACGATGCCGCCGGGGGAAGTAGACGTCAACGTGCATCCGGCCAAGACGGAGGTGCGCTTCCGCGATGGGGACGCGGCCTTCCGCGCCGTGCAGCGCGCCGTCCGCGCCACGGTCATCGAGCAGGCGCCGGCCGCCGCCGCGTGGGAACCTGGTGCGGAGCACGCGGAGCAGGCCGAGGATGCGTCTCAGCCCCAGGGGAACGCCGCGCTCCGCTCGAAACTCTCGCAGCTCCAACCCCAGGGCCGTCAAATCGAGTTCGATACGGCGCGACCGGCGCGGCAAGCGGCCGGCGCGGCGGCCGCGGATCAACCAGGCGCAGCCCAGGCCGAGGGGGAACGCCCCGCTCTATCTGGATCTACGTCCTCGCTGCCGCCGCTGCGCGTCATCGGGCAAGCCGCGTCGATGTTCATCATCGCCGAGGGGCCGGACGGTCTCTACCTGATCGATCAACACGCCGCGCACGAGCGCATCCTCTACGAGCAGATGACGGCCCGCTGGGCCACGGGCGATGTGCCGGCGCAGCCCCTGCTGGAGCCGCAATCGGTGACGCTGGCGCCCGACGAATCGGATCAGCTTGAGGCGCTGCTGCCCACACTGCACGCCTTAGGCATCGAGGTGGAGGCCTTTGGCCCCAACACCTTCTTGGTGCGCGCGCTGCCCGCGCCGTTGCCCGATCTCGACGCCAACAAGCTGCTCATCGATCTCGCCGGGAGCATCGAGGCCGGCGCGGAGGCCCCCTCGCCCATCCGCACGGCGCTGGAGGAGCAGGTCGTGCGCCACATCTGCAAGCGCGCGGCGGTCAAAGCCGGCCAGGTGCTCTCCACGGAGGAGATGAAGCGCCTCATCCACGACCTGGAGCGCACGGAGAATCCGCGCACATGCCCCCACGGACGGCCCACGATCCTGCAAATTTCGACGACGCAATTGGCGCGCCAGTTCGGGCGCACGGAATAACGACAGATGAGATGAAGATATAGGTGACGACGTAAATGATGGTGCATGACTCCAATGAAAAAGCTAAAAGGTCTCGCAAAGCCGCAAAGTCGCTAAGGAAAAATAAGGTAACGGTTAATTTTCGTGATCAGATACGGTGATGGGATGAATAAAATTAAATCAAACCTTAAAAATCTTGGCGACTTGGCGTCTTGGCGTGAGATCGTCCCCTTCTTTCAGGTGAGTCGTGCATTTTCTCGAAAGTATTATATAATGAGAACGTGCCCAAGGGAGGTAAATCATGGCAATTTTTATTATGCTCTCAAAGTTTTCCCTCCGTAGCCCTGGCGAGATCAAGTCGCTCTCCGTGATTGACCAGGAATTAGATCAACGGTTACTCAAGGAATGTCCGCGCGTCCAACGCATCGCCAGCTACGCCCTGCTCGGGGAATATGATTTTTTGAACATCTTCGAGGCGCCCGATGCTAACATGGCCACGAAAGTCGCGCTTATCATCCAATCCCTGGGCATGGGCACGACGCAAACGTTGACCGGGATTCCATTCAAAGAATTTCGCGATCTAGTGGAGGAGATTTAAGTGGGTATCTCAAAACAAGACCAAGCCCTAATAGATAAACTTGCGGAAGGTATTCTCTCCAACTACAACTTCAATGAGCCGCCGGTACCCATCGAGAAGATCCTGTCCAATCCACCAGAGGGACTTAATAGTATTGACATCAGCGACCTCTCGCTGGTTTTCGGCATCGGAGAACATCGATACGAATATCGGATGGCGATGGCGCGCCTGCTGTATCGCGAGGTCTGCCGCGCCAGCCGGAATTGGAAGCAGGAATATCCCTACAGCAATGATGCAGCCCGTTATTTCGCCGCTAACATCCTCATCCCCACCAACTGGGTATTGAAGGCGGCCCGCCGCCCCTTTATTTCGCTGGAGCAGTTGAGTGAGGAGTTCCAGGTGCCCGGCTACGCGATGAGCAGCCGCTTGGCCAAGTTAGGCAAGCGCGTCCGGGGGATGTAACACAAAATAAACAAGACGCTGCGCCCAATCTCGCAGAATCAAAAAATCAAAACCGCGCTCTTGCAAGAGCGCGGTTTTGCGTACCGATTCTCGTGGTTTCCATCATCATTCCCATCATCGTTCCCAGTAGTGAAAATCTAAAAATCGAGTATGATTTCTCTCGGCACAGGAACATCGGCATCCCCCGCAACCCACAACTTTACAACTCTCAATCTATTTTACGAGGAGCGAGTAAATGAACAGCTTAAAACTTTTCCGTTGGATCTTAATCAGCAGCTTGATCGCCGTCCTGGCCCTGAGCGGGACCACATCCCCGCCGGGGGCCGCTGCAAGCATCCCGGCGCCGCCCGATCCGCCGCTCGTAGCGCTCTCCACCCATATTGAGATTGAGACGCCGGATGATGTGAGCTTCACACCGCTCGACCGGGCGCGCCTGCGCGCCGCCATCCCGGCAGAAGAAGCGCCGGGCCTCAACGCCGTCGCCATCGTGGGCGACGTGGGCGCCTACACCGAGGATTATAAAAGCGATATGGACACCGCCGTTCAGGCGCTGCAAAATCACGGCGTCACCGTGCAGAAGTTCTATCACGGCGAGGGCGCCTTCACCTGGGCCGATATCGTCGCCGCCGCCGAGGGCGCGGAGTTCATCATCTACATGGGCCACGGCGTCTACAGCGGCTCGATGCCCACCCCCACCTGGGTGGGCGGATTCTGGCTCCGCTCCGGCCACTACATCTCGCCGGATCAGATCCGCACCGATCTCGACGGCTGGCTGGCGGAGGATAGCGCCATCATCTTCAGCCACGCCTGCTTCACCGCCGGCTCGGCCAGCAGCGATCCGGCCGAGCTACCGCTTTCCGAGGCCCAGCGCCGGGTCCAGATGTACGCGGCGCCATTCGTCGATCTGGGGATGCGCACCTACTTCGCCAACAACTACTTCCGGTCGGCGGCCAACCTCATCAACCGGCTTTTGGCCGATCCGGCGGAGCGTGAGAGCAACGGCGCGATCTTCAAAGCGACCTATCCCTATCGCGCGAGCGAGTTTCACGCCACGAGCTATCCGCAAGAGACCTACGATCTCTGGCTCAGCGGGGACGTGGCCGGGTGGGATCACGCCTTCGTCGGCGTGCCGGCGCACACCTTCCTCAAGAATACTCAGCCGGCGTTGGGCGGCCTCCCCGCGAGCCTGGCGTTCACCTACAGCACCGCCGCCGCATCGCCGACGCCCGCGCAGCACATCCTGACGCCGGAGGACATCCACGCCAGCGCGGCACTGACGTGGGAGGCGACGACGGACACGTCGTGGCTGCACCTCACGCCGAGCACGGGCGTCACGCCGGAATCGCTGAGCGTGCAGCCCCAGAACCTCGCGGGGATGGCCGATGGCGTCTACACCGGCGCGCTCACCCTCACCGTCACCGATCCGCCCGATACGGAAAACGGCCAGCAGACGATCCCGGTGACGTTGGATGTGCGGACGCCCGAATTAGGCGGGCTGCCGACGGCGATCACTTTCACCTACAGCATCACCGACCAGGTCTGGATTCCCACGCAGCACACGCTGCGCCCGCGCAACACGACCACCGACGATCCGATCACGTGGCAGGCGACGAGCGCCGGCCCGCTGACGCTCGACCGCACCGAGGGCGTCACCCCGCAGGGCCTCGCCGTCGCGCCCGCGGACTTCGGCTCGCTGACGATCACCCTGCTTGGCCCGCTGGGCGATGGCGTCATCACCGTGACGGCCGCCTCGCCGGCGCAGACGCTCAACGCCACCCAGACCATCAACGTCGCCTTCGTGGGCCGCGCCGTCGCTCGCCATCAAGTCTTCCTGCCGTTGATTACCAAGTGAGAATCAGTTTAGTTTCATTAGCAAAGCAAGGTGCAACGCACTTGAACCGAAGAGAGAGCCACGCCTCATGCAGAATATGCCTAGTGAAAAGCCGAAAAGTGCGTTGCACCTCATTTGCCGCTTTGCCGCTTTGCCGCTTTGCCGCTTTGTTGCTTTGTTGCTTTGCCGCTTTGCTATTTCAGCGCCACGCCGGCCACGATCTCTTCTCCCGGCAGGCGATAGGCGTAGGACATATTGGGCGTGTTATGCGCCAAGCCCACGCCCCCTTCGCGGTCGATGAGGATGATGCCGCCGTAGCCGTACACCCGCTCGTGCAGCAGGCGGATGACGGCGGCGGCGGCCTCCTGCGCGCTCTTTCCGGCGGCGATGAGATCGCACGCGCTCTTGCTGATGACGATGCGCATCAGCGCCTCACCCGCGCCCGTGGCCGAGGCCGCGCCGGTCAAATTATCGGCGTAGCCGCCGCTCCCCACCAGCGGGGAATCGCCCACGCGACCGGGGCGCTTGTTCGGCGTCCCGCCCGTGGAGGTGCCCGAGGCCAGATTGCCCTCGCGATCCATCGCCACCGCGCCGACCGTGTCGCTCGGCGGCGGCTTCGGCGGCGACCACCCGCCCGAATCGCGGCGGCCCATCAGCTCCGCCGGATCGCACAGGCGCATCCCCTGCTCCGCCGCGAAATCCTTCGCCCCCTCCCCCACCAAAAAGTTGAAGTCGGGATGGGCCATCACCTTGCGGGCCAGCGTGATCGGATGGCGAATTTGGTGTACCGCCGCCACCGCGCCGACGTTCAACGTCCGTCCGTCCATCATCATCGCGTCCATCTCGATGTGCCCGGCGCGGTTGAAGTAACTCCCCCGCCCCGCATCGAAGACCGTGGCATCCTCCAAAATATGGATTGCCGCCTCCACCGCATCCAACGCCGAGGCGCCCGCCTCCAAGCGCGCCCATCCCGCAGCAGCCGCGCGGCGCACCGCCGCCAGCGCCTCCTCACGCTCCTCCTCTGGGACAAACCACGCCCCACCGTGCACCACCATCACCGGTCGATTCATACGGCCTCCTTATCTCGAACTGTTTAGTAAAATTTCTCGCCCGGACGTAAACATCCAGGCTCAAAGAAAAAACCTTGTGGGCTAAACGCGAGTGGCGTTTTTCGAGCTTCATAACGAGAATCAGTTTAGTTTTATGCACAAAGCAAGGTGCAACGCACTTGAACTGAAGGAGGAGCCACGTATCATGCAGGCTATACCTAGAAAAGCCGGAAAGTGCGTTGCACCTTACAGGACTAAACGATTACCACAACGGCACTCCATTCCATTAACATTTAACATTCCACTGCGCGCCTGACTACGAACAAGTGTTAACTGTCTGACTTTTGACCTTCCGACTTTTGACTTTTTGACTTTTGACTTTTCGACTAAACCGGACAGAATAAGGGCCTATGCGAAACCAAAACCATCATCACCCCAAACGCCGCACCCTCTGGATTGGCGCGCTCTGCCTGTTGTTGGCGGCTGTTCTGCGATTGGCGGCCTTCGACGAGGCGCTTATCGGCGCGGATCAAAGCTCCATTCTGGCCGCCGCCGCCAATATCGCGAGCGGGCGCGATTTCCCCGGCGTGGGGATCAAATCCTCCGTCGGCGTGATGCAGACCGCCGTGACGGGCTACTTGGCCGCGCTGCCCCTGCTGCTCGTCCACAGAATCATCGCCATCAAGTGGTTCTTCTCGCTCTTGGATCTGCTGGCGCTGGCGCTGCTCTATCGCGCCACGCGCCGCGCCTTCGGGCCGCTGGCCGCCGCCGTTGCGGGGCTGCTCTACGCCGCCAACCCGTGGGTCGTCGAGTTCAACCGCTGGATCTGGTACCAGACGCTGATCCCCACCTTTGCCACGATGGCCTTCGCCGCCTTCCTGCACCTGCTGAGGAAACGGGGCGGCAGGCGATCCGAATGGATGGTGGCCCTCGGCCTCAGCAGCGCCACGCTGATGGCGATGGTGCATCTGGCGGCGGTACCGTGGGCGGGCGTGCTCTTCCTGCTGGGCGCGTTCTTAGCTTGGCGATATAAACTTTGGCGGGGCTTTGGCCTCGGCCTCGGCCTGAGCGCGATCATCGTCGCGCCCTACGGCCTCTATCTCATCCAGACGCGCTTCGCGGATGTGGGCATTCTCACGGCGGGCAACGGCGCGGCGTCGGAGAGCGCGCTCAACTTAGCCACCTATCGCTTGGCGCGGGAGTTGCTCACCGGCGCGCAGGTGCTCGCCACGCCGCGCTCCCCGCTGTGGGCGAACTCTGTTGTCGCGCCCGATGTGGCCTACGCCGTCATCCCCCTTCTCTTGGGGATCGCGACGCTGGGCGCGCTCTATCGCCTCATCCACCGCGACGCCCCTAGCGCGCCGTTGGCCTTCGCGCTGAGCTGGACGCTGCTGGCGCCCACAATCTTCGCGCCCACGTCGATTCACCTCCAGCACTTCTACCTGCTCTTTCTCTTCCCCGCGCCCTACGTCGTGATCGCCGCGTGGTTGGGATGGAGCGCACGGCAGCGACAGAGATCGCTGCGCTGGTCGGCCCGCATCGGGCTGGCGCTGGTGATTTTGCTCTGCGGATGGTGGAGCTATCTGTGGGGCGTGCGCATTCACTACGAGCATCAAGGCCAACTTCGCGCGCCGACCCGCGCCTGGCTGATGGATCACACCGCCGCGATGTGCGAATCCTACCTGGAGGAGAATCCCACCGGGCAGATGATCCTGCTGATCGATTTCGAGGGCCATCTCTCGCCCTTCGATTGGCTGCGCAGTTGGCTCAACACCGACCGGCTGCGCGTCGTCCCCGCGAACGTCGGCTTCATCCGGCCCACGACGGAGACCTGTTATCTGTTAGGCCCGCGCGTGACCGAGGATGCGCTCGCGCCCGTCGCGGAGCAGGCCCAACCCCGCCCAGAGATGCAAATCCCCGCGCAGCCGCCGTGGCGCGTCTACTGCATCCCCCCACGCGCGCCGATCCCCGATCCCCAGGCGAGATGGGAGAACGGCCTGCGCCTGTTGGAGACGGAGATCGCGGGCGAGTTGGCGCCCGGCGGCCGCCTCCGATTGCATCACACGTGGCACTATCGCGCCGCCGCCGAGAAGGAGTATCACCTCTTCAATCATCTGATGCGGGGCGAGACGGACCCAACGATGGTCGCACAGGTCGATGGCAGCGGCGTGCCGACGTGGTACTGGCGCGATGATGATGTGCTGCACACGACCTTCACGCTGCCGCTGCCCGACGCGCTGGCGCCAGGGGAGTATCAGTTGCTGATCGGGGCCTACACCTGGCCGGAGATCACGCGGGTCTTTCTGGAGAGCGGCGAGGCTGCCTATGAGGTCAGGCGGTGGGAGCTGCCACAAGATTAACCGAGACATTTGGATAGGGTTCTAGACGCCCAACACTTCTTAGCTCACGGATAAACACGGATTAACGCAGATATTTTTTGATCTTGTAATCGTTTAGGCCGTTCCAAGAAAATAAACCTCCCAAAAACGAGCAATTTTCTGAGGAAAGAGGCCCAGGTTTGGGAGGTTTTAAATACTGGAACTACCTTAGTCTTGTGAGGTGCAACGCACTTTTCGGCTTGTCACTAGGCATATCCTGCATGAGGCGTGGCTCTTTCTTCAGTTCAAGTGCGTTGCACCTTGCTTTGCTCATGAAACCAAACTGGTTCTTGATTTTTATAGTGCAGGAAGAGCCATTTTGAGAAGTAAGGTTAAAATTTGGCCTTAAACTCGTCCAAATGGACGTGAGCGGGAAAATATACACCAAGATGGGGAACTTCTCCACCGAAAGACCTGAAAAAAAATC
>JBKHCQ010000143.1:0-8491 GCA_046541755.1 Anaerolineales bacterium
GCCAAAGCCGGGCGCCGAGGCATCGAGAGAGAGACGTTGCCTGAGAATCCGCCGTCCCGAAGGCGTTGGACGCCCATATCGACATAAAATTAACCCGGCGGCGCGATGGTCGGGTGCTGCTGTCCGACCACGGGCGCAACGCCGGGTTGGAGATCGGCGGGAACGTGGCGTAGCTTCTGGATTATTGACTCTGACGGCGCTCCATTACATTCCGCGCCGGACTACGAACGGATGATTCAGTATGGCGGCTCCGCCGGCCCGCAATAGCCGCACATCCCCATCCGCGGCGAGTTGACGACGGGCATCAGCTCCCCGTAAGCGTGGTGAGGATGTTCCGCGGCGTGTTCCTCGCAGAGCATGCCCGATTGGTTGTGTTCGTACAGGCATTCCATGCACAGCCATTCGGCGGGTTGATCGCATTCCATACAAGTAATTTCCGGGGCATGATTGCGCGCCATCAAGTAGATGGGATGTCCGGTGAGCGGCTTGCCCTGGCGAACGTCTACGACTTTCACCAGAGTCTCCGAGGACGTGCCGAAGTCATAGATGTGCATCAGCTCCAATCCTACCTCAAACACCTGATGCGCCAGGCGGCTCATCGGGATCTCGTCCCCGCGCCAGCCGCCGATGGAAAATTGGCTAAGGTGCCCGCAGCATTCCAGCCAGATCGCGCGCAGATAAGCATCCAACGCCTTCAACGGCGCATTACCGTTCATCTCCAGATGCAACCAGAAGAATCCCTGCCAGGCATCCTGAACCTGCAAATGGTAGATGGCCTGTTGTTTCCTCGAGGTCTGATTCGCAGCCTCGATGGCCGCCTCCCGCTCCGGGCACGCACGCAGATGGCGGGCCATCCCGCCGCGCGTCATCTCCTGTCCACAAAAAGCACATGTTCCTTTGGGTCGATCTTCTCGCGCCATAGTAACCTCCTTTGAATTTTCTCGTGAATTTTCTCGTGAATTTTCCTGACATATAACCTGTAGCTTTATAGTACGTCTATGACTCTACTGAAAGAAGGGGACGATCTCACGCCAAGACGCAAAGTCACCAAGGTTTTTAAGGTTTGGCTTAATTTTATTCGTCAAATCACCGTCTCTGATCACGAAAATTAACCTTCATCTTATTTTTCCTTGGCATCTTGGCAGCTTGGCGAGCCCCTTTAGCTTTTTTCAGTGGAATCATTAAAGGATATTAAAGGAGAATAAGCATGGCTCATCTCTGGTACGATTTACCCCCCGGCCCAGACGTCCCCAATATCATCTAGATGATGTCCCGCCTCACTATCTTGAAGAGGTCAAGCACTTCTTCACCGTCTACAAGGATTTACAGATCGGCGTGTTGAACCACTCGAATGGGAAGGGCGCGAGACCGCGCGGGAGGAGATTGAGCACTTGATCGAGCTATACGCGCAATATCTGCGGGAAGGACATTAAACATCTAGCGCACTCTGATAAGACGACGCTCAGACCGTCTCGCCGAACTTCCCGCTGAAGCGCAGGAAGAACCAATAGCCGAAGATCAACACGATCAGCGCGGTCACCGCCGTGCGCGAGAGAAAATCCAACGCCGTGAGGGCGCCATGGTAGAGGATGTCCTGGTAGGTGTTGACAATGGAGGCCATCGGATTGAGCCGAAAGAGCCAGGTCTTGGCCGACTGACCCATGAATTCAAATTCCGGGGAGAGCGAATCCGCCGGGTAGATGATGGGCGTGAGGAAAAACCATCCTTGGATGACGGCGCTCATCACCATGTGGGTATCGCGGTAGAAGACCTCCAGCGTGGAGAGGATCAGCACCATCCCGGTGATGAAGATGACCTCGATGAGAATGGGGATGGGGAGCAGTAGAACCCAGGGGGTGATGCGCACGCCGGAGAGATAGGCTAAGATGAAGAAGACGGGCAGGGAGATGAGGAAGTTCACCAGGTTGGAGAGCACCAGGGAGAGGGGTAGGGCCTCGCGCGGGAAGTAGACCTTCTTGATGAGATGGCCGCCGTTGACGATGCTGGCCATCCCGCCCATCACGGACTCGGTGAAGAAGTTCCAGGGTAAGAGCGCGCTCAGGAAGAAGATGTGATAGTTGGGCATGTCGGTGCGTTCCCACAGCACGTTGAAGACGATGGTGAAGATGAGCATCATCAGCAGCGGATTGAGCCACGACCAGATGACGCCTAGAAACGAATTTTTGTAACGGATTTTTAGATCTCGCCGGATTAAGTTGTAGACCAGTTCTCGATACGTCCACAGCTCTTTTAAATGTCGCCACATCTGCAAAGTTAAATTCTCCTCGGAAGATAAGTTACAAGTTACAAGTTGCAAGTTACAAGTTGCAAGTTGCAAGTTCGTTCAAAGTTAGGGCCTCTGGGAAAAGCGGTAGATGCTCTTCGAGAGGGGGACTTTGTCATGGTGGGAAGTATACCATTGCTGGGGGAGAAATAAAGGTCTGTCTGTTGGCTATTTTGTGAGCTTGTGCTACAGTAGATGAGATCGTGTCCAATCAACTAGGGACTTTGAATGCTTGGGAGGCTCTGAATGAAGTTTCAACCACCGAAGATTTTCCAGAAGCTTCAATACAATGCGCCGGTCATCTTGACCTTCTCCTTGGCGGCGATTGGGATTCATCTTATCAGCAGCTTTATCCCCGGTTTCACCGGCCATTTCTTCGTCATCGGGCCGACGATGTCGGTGACGAATCCGCTGGATTATGTGCGCTTGGCCTCGCACACGCTGGGGCACGCCAGTTGGGGACACTTGTTCGGCAATTTGACCTACATCCTGCTCCTGGGGCCGCTGCTGGAGGAGAAATATGGCAGTCGGCCCCTCCTCTGGATGATGGCAGCCACGGCGGTCGCTACAGGGTTGATCAATGTGTTGTTCTTTCCTACCGGGCTGATGGGCGCCAGCAGCATCGTCTTTATGCTCATCATCCTGGCATCCATCGTCAATGTGGGGCGCGGCGCCGTCCCGCTGACCTTTGTGCTGGTCACGTGCATCTTTTTAGGCTCGGAGGTCCTCAACATCTTCCGGCCGGATAACGTCTCTCAGATGGCGCACATCGCAGGCGGAGCGTTGGGAGCAGGATTTGGATTCTTCTGGACCCGAACTCTGGGCCAACATTGAACTTCAGATCCTAGAAGCGCGGGAGGACCACTATGGAGTTGCGAGGTCTACATTGTAAGAGCTGCGGCGCGCCGATCAACGAGCGGGATATCGACCGCCGCTTGAGGATGGCGCGGTGCGAGCATTGCGGCACGATCTTCAGCCTGCGCGACGCCCCGGCGGCGTCCGATCCCCAAATACAACGCTTGCCGGAGCGGCAGCCCGTCCCGATGCCCAAAGGCATTGAGGTCGCGTCCGACCTCGGCGCCCTCCAGATCACTTATCGCTGGTTCAGCGCCAAATACATCGGATTGCTGTTCTTCACGGTGTTTTGGAATGGCTTCATGCTCGTCTGGCATGGCGTTTCGTTGTTCTCCGGGGCGTGGTTGATGTCGGCCTTTGGCTTGTTGCATACAGCGGTAGGATTGGGGATCGGGTATTACACCCTGGCCGGTCTCTTAAATCGCACCACCGTCTGGGTGCACGGCGACGTGCTGGGGATTCAACACGCGCCGCTGCCGTGGTTCGGCGCTAAACAGATCCGCGCTTCGACCATTGATCAGATCTATTGCCGCGAGAAGGTGCATCACTCCGATAACAGTACCAGCTACACCTATCAGGTGTACGCGGCGATGCGCGACAACACGCGGGAGAAGCTCTTGAGTAATCTCTCGGAGCCGGAGCAGGCGCTCTACATCGAGCAGGAATTGGAGCGCCATCTGCACATCGCGGATCGGCCGGTGCGCGGGGAGTTGCCGCGCTGAGAAATTTCAAGCAACGGGCAGCGTGAACCAGAAGAGACTGCCCTGCCCCACCTCACTATCAATGCCCACGCGGCCGCCCAACTGCTCGACGATGCGCCGCACGATGGAGAGGCCCAAGCCGTGCCCCTCCACGCGCATCTGATCCAGCCGCTCGAAGGGCACGAAGAGCCGCGCTTGCTCCTCCGGCTTCAGACCCGCGCCGTTATCCCGCAACCAGAAGTAAATCTCCTCTAGTTCTTCTAGTTCTTCTGCCCTCGCCGTATCCCCGGATGGGTCGAAGATTTCCGGGCAACAGGTCATGGTCAGCTTTGGGTGCTCGTAACTGAATCCCACCTCCAGACGTGGGGGCGAGCCACCATATTTGATGCCATTGCTGATGTAATTGATCCACACCTGCTCGACCCAGACGATATGCCCCTGGACCACGGGCCATCGGTCGGGCAAGAGGAACGTGACGTTAGCCTTTTCGATGTCGTCGATTAAACGCGAGCGCACACTTTCCAGGATTTTCTCCATATCCAACGGCCCGGTCTCCACCTCATCCACATCCCGGATGCGAGAGAGCAACAATAACTCCTGGATGATATTGTTCATAGTACGAACATTCTTGGAGATAGTATGCAGGCTGTGATGAATTTCCTCCCCTGTCAGCTCCTCTATATCCATCTCCAGCAGCTCCGCGTAGCCCAGGATCTTGCCAAGTGGATTTTTGAGGTCGTGCGAGACCATCTCCGCGAATGCATCCAACTCCGCGTTGCGCGCCTCTAACGCCTTGTTCATCTGCTGCAACATCAAGAGATCCTCGAAGCGCGCCATCGAAATTTTGATCGCGCGATGGATCTCTCGGATGTCCGGCGGCTTGATAAGATAGGCGCCAATGCCGGCCTGCGTGGCCTCCTCGACCAGTTCGAGATCCTCGTAGGCGGTGAGCGCCACGACCGGCGTAGGGCAGCGGGCTTGAATCCGCCGGGTCGCCTCGATGCCATCGATGCCCGGCAAGCGAATGTCCATCAGCACCACATCGGGCCGGAGCGCGGCAGTCATCTCGATGGCCTGTTCCCCGTCGCTGGCCCGCCCGACGACCGCATATCCGGCATCCTCAAGCAATCCCTGGATCATCTCCCCGACCAGGTATTTATCATCCGCGATCAACACGCGCGTTGTCGATTGCCGCCTACGCCTGTTTTCCATAGTCACCCTCTCCCTTCTCTTTGTTGGCTCACACTTCGGAGCGAAAGCTGATTTTCGCCATCGCACCGGCATCATTTTCTAATATTAAATTGCCGCGCAATTCGCTGCGCACGATGTTGTGAATCAGATCCAGGCCGACGTTGTACTGACCTTCCTCCAAGACCTCTGATGAGTAACCAGGGCCTTGATCCTTAAATACACAGTAGATTCTCTCCGCCTTTTGATAAATTTCCACCTGGATACTGATCTTTCCTTCCGTCGAGGCGGCATATTTCAGGGTGTTGGTAGCCAACTCGTTGATCACCAAGGCCAAGTGGTGCGCTTGATCCGGCGTCACCCGGACCGCTGAGGGGGTGATGATGACCGACAGCCGGCGATCCCGCACTTGGACTTGCAAGGCGGCGTGTAACACCTGCTCCACTAATTTATCCAAGCGCAACGGCGCCCACTCGGAGTTGGAGAGCATGCTGTGCACCATCGTCAGGCTCTGCACCCGTTGGCTCAGCTCCGTCATAATGGATTGATACATCTCGCGGTCCTGTATCCTGGCGCGGCGGCGCTCCGCGTAGAGCAGCCCGATAATCGAGGTGAGGTTGTTCTTCACGCGATGGTTGACCTCGCGCAGGAGGGTGGTTTTGGTCTCCGCCTCAGCTTTTACCTGCCGATAGAGGCGCGCTTTCTCGATGGCCATCCCCGCCGTCGTCGCCAACGACTCGGCCAGTGTCAGATCGGAGGCGGTGAAACGCCCCACCTCGGCATCCAACATCTGGATCACGCCAAGGGTGCCATTCTTCCCGCGCAGGGGGACGCTGAGAATGGAATGGAGATCCAACCCCGTTATCTCATCAATAGTTGGGAAGTGGCGTTCATCTTGGGTGACATCGTGCACAATCATGCCCTCTTCTTCCTGGGCCGTCCGCCCGACAATGCCGACGCCCATCGGAAGCCGCCAACCGCGCACCAGATCACTTTGTGCCCCCGTGGCATGTTGGCACACCAGCCAACGACGTGAGCGTTTCCCCTCATCTAGCGGCGCTTGGCGTTTGGGAAATAGCCTTTTCTGCGCCAACAATGAAATATCGCCCTCAGACTCCACGAGCCAAATGGAAGAGGCGGTCAAATCCAAGAGTTTGCGCATCTCCTCCAACACGATTTCCAACACTCTGTCCAGCTCCAGCGTCGCGGAGAGCGCCCGGCCCGCTCGATTGAGCAGCGCCAATTCGTGATTGCGCTGCTGCAATGTAGCCACAACTTGATGATAGTCAGTAAGGTCTCGCACGACGCTGACAATCTGGTAGACCTCTCCCTCTTCTTCGATGGGGATTTTGTGCATCTCCCCGTTCATCACCTTATCGCCAAAATGGATTCTGCCCTCCGTCAATATCGTCGCGCCCTCGTCCAAAACCTGATGATACGCATCGCGTTCACTCGCCGCTAAGTCGGGAAAGACCTCCTGGAGCGGCCGTCCGATGATCGCGCGCTCCCCCCATCCCAATTCATGTTGTAAATCCTGGAACGCCGCATTGACCAATGTGAAGCGCAAATCCGCATCGACAACGTAGATGATGTCGTCCACTGCGTCGACCGTGGCGTGATAGAGCGCCACCGAATCGCACAGCGCCCTCTCGGCGGCTTGGCGATGAGCGATTTCCTCTTCAAGTTGGCGCGTCTTCTGGAGCAACGATGTGGTTTTCCTTCGCCAGCGAAGGCGTAACAAATATGCCGCGCCGCCGGCTGCGCCGCCGGTGACCAGATGCACCCAGAGCCAGGTGAGACTTAAACATTCCCGATATACAAAAAAGAAAAACAGCCCCCCCACCCCGAGAACCCCACCCAACACCCAAATAAGCCCTAATCCTATCCGGTTCAGGGTGTCCCGAACGGCCTGTGGATGCTTGCGTTCCATGGTTTCTCCTCTGCTTCTCCCCTGCTTCTCCCTGCTTCTCCCATTCCTATGACTTACATATCTGACGACAAGTCAAGTCATCAATTCACGTGCCCTTTAGATATTATTTATGATTTTCGCCAATGGTCAAATAAGAGTTCAGGCGGGAGCCGTGGATTCTGGGGCCGCGACTTATCCCTTAGCTCATTGGATACGTTAAACATCCTGGAATTCTGCCAAATTACCGCTTTATTTCGCATCCGGCAGCAGCGCTTGCGCCAACATTTGCGCCAATTGATCCAAATCCAAGGGCTTGCGCAGCCACCCCGTTAGCCCTTGCGCCTCCAAATTGGCCAACTCTTGTTCCATCGGATGTCCGGTCAAGATCACCATCGGCGTGGTCAACCCGCGCTTTTTCAACGCCCGCAACAATGCTCGCCCGCCAAGCTCCGGCATGACCAGATCGCTCAGGATCAGATCGATGTCGGCGGCGCGCTCATCCAACATCGCCAGCGCCGCCCGACCATCGCGCGCGGTCAACACGCGATAGTTCAGGGATTCGACCGCTCCGATCAAGGCCGCGCGCATCGCCTCATCATCTTCCACAATCAGGATGGTCTCTTGATTTCCGGATGCCAACGCTGACAGGGGAACGTCCCGCGTGCATCGCGGCGGGATCGACACGGCGGGAAGATAAATCGTAAAGGTGGTCCCTTGTCCCACCTCCGAGACGACATCGATGTCGCCATCGTGCAATCGGATGATCCCATAGACCTGCGCCAATCCCAGCCCGGAGCCTTCGCCCGGCCCTTTGGTGGTGAAGAACGGCTCGAAGATGTGGGGGAGCGCTGCGGGCGGGATGCCCACGCCGGTGTCGGAGACGATGATCTGAATCCACGCCCCCACCTCCATCTCTGGGAGCGGGGCCGCGGCGGGATCGGTGACATCAAAGCCCGCAAGATCGATCCGGAGATGACCGCCCTGAGGCATCGCGTCGCGCGCGTTGAGGGCCAAATTCATCATCGCCTGCTGAATTCGCGTGGGGTCCGCGTTGACGACGTAGTCGGTTTCTTCATAGTTCAAGCTGATCTTGATGTTCTCCGGGATCGTCCGGCGCAGGAGCTTCACCTGCTCCTTTAAAAACGGCACCAACGACATCGGCTGGCGTTTGAGCGCCGTTCGCCGGCCAAAATCTAAGATCTGCTGAACGAGATCGGTCGCGCGCTCAGCCTGCTCGACAATTGTGCGGAGATGCCCGCGAAGTTTAGGCGGCAGATCAGGGCTGCGCAATTCCATTTGGGTGTAGAGCACGATGACGGCCATCAGGTTATTGAAATCGTGGGCGATGCCGGCGGCCAACTGACCGACCGCCGCCAATCGCTCCTGCTGCTGGATGCGCGTGCGCCGCTCGCGCTCCTGCGTCACATCGCGGATGACGACGACCCACTTTTCCTCCAATGTCCCCGTGCTCATCGGGCGCGAGATCACCTCGAAGATACGAGGATCTCCCTCATCCTCGCATCTGACCTCGTGCCACATCCCCTGCTGAGGCGG
>JBKHCQ010000144.1:0-8488 GCA_046541755.1 Anaerolineales bacterium
GTTTAACGTTCAAGAATTGAGCGCCCACTTTCTCGTCTCCACTACGTCACATTCGTGGTATAAACAAGCTCAGGAATGGAATATTAGAAATAAGGGCATGACGGGTGACCGGATGGGGCGAATGTTGGAAGTTTTGAGGAAGGATAGCCTTCCTCAATCATCTTGCTAAAATTGGCGTTTTTTCACCAATTTGCGCCTATATTATGCTCAATTAGAAAGATTCCCCGGCGCATTCCTGAAGAGTCAAGCATCTTTGGAGTCTGCTGAAGCGCCCTCGGGAACGAGGGCTATGTCATAAAAGAAACCGCCGGATACAGGAGTGTATCCGGCGGTGTGGAAGAGCCTTTCAGCTCCCCCCGATTACGATTACCTGAATATTTGGCTATGTTGTCAAATACCCAAGGCCTCGCGGGCGTCCGGCTCCATCATCTCTGGATTCCACATCTCGCGGCCCAGATTAACCTCCACGGGCTTGTCGATGACCTCCGAGGCGCGCTCCTGCACCTGGCGCGTCAGCATCGAGGCCATCGGGCACATCGGGGAGGTGAGGATCATCTCGATTTTCACGTCGTCGTCCCCCACCTCAATGTTGCGGATGAAGCCGAGCGAAACCACGTCCAAGCCCAACTCAAAATCGATCACGTCGCGGAGAGCTTCTTTGATTTTCTTCACGTCACTTTGCATGGTTTAACCTCCTGGTCTGATAACATCTTGGCTCATTATAGCACAGACAATAGGTTTACGCAATAAGAAAAACGTTTATCTTTGAAAATAGAGCGGACCCTTGCGAAGTTACGGGGAGATTCAAAATCATAGTCACGCACCTCAATAAAA
The DNA here is from genome assembly GCA_046541755.1 of Anaerolineales bacterium. Taxonomy (GTDB): domain Bacteria; phylum Chloroflexota; class Anaerolineae; order B4-G1; family SLSP01; genus JAAAOZ01. The sequence continues at coordinate 835 of JBKHCQ010000144.1, forward strand.
GACCTACCCTGCAGTGAGAAGCCATTCGCAACCTTCGCAAGGAGAGCCGACGTGCTAGGATGCCCCCACATCGCCCAGGAAGGTCACGTAGCGCAGCGCCGCCAACTGGCGCACCAGACGCTCATCTGCCGTGATGAAAATTCCACCGGCGCTTTCGGCCAGCGCAGCGAAAGTTGCATCATAGATGCTGGTGTCGTACTCGCGGGCGATGACAGCCGCGCGGCGGATCATCGGGACGGTGGGCGCGGCCCAATCCAGCGCCAGATCGAAGAGGCTCTGGAGCGCTATCTCGATCTGCTCGGTGGTCAAATCGTTTTTGTAGCACAGGACGTTGGCGACCTCATAGCTGAGCAGCGACGGCGCAATAATCCGCCGTTGGCCGTTGAGATAAGCATCTAAGAGGCCCAAGGCGTGATTCGCCAGAATTTCCTCCTGGCGAAACCACTTGAGCACAACGGAGGTATCCAGCACCAGCGGGGCTGCGTTCATCTCCATGCCCATCTTTCCCATCTTCCTCATCTTCATCGGCGCGCCTCGCGCCAGTGGCGAACGTCCTCTGTGCTGTCCTCACCCGCGCCGGGCGCGACCTGCGCCAGCGCATTGATCGACGCGACAGCAGCGCGAACCTGGGGGAGATCGCCGGGGCGGATTTGGCCTTCGCGCGTTTCCATATATCGCCGCAGCGCCTCGCGGATCAGCCCGCTGCGGCTGCGATGTTCCGCCCGCGCGACCGTATCGACCTGGGATAAAAACTCTTCGGGGAAAGAAACCATCACTTTGCACGTCATCCTGCACCTCCTGGCGTATCATTATATCCTCATTATACACCAAATACACCAAGGAAATAAAAATACTATAAGGATCCAGGAGAACACCTTCCCGGAAGCTAACGTGCATACTTACAGCTTCCGGGAAGGCCGTAAATCTTATCAGGCGTGGAAGCTCTCTAAGATGCCCTCGAAGGTCATCTGCGGGGTGGTTTTGCGCATCTCGTCGAAGCGCTGGCTGTAGGAGGGGCGCGCCTTTTCCTGGTAGAAGATGCCGATGTATTGCGTCGTCTCGTCTATCGCTAACTGCATCGCTGCCGAGAGATCCTCCGGGTTGTGGGTCTCCGGCGCCGGTGGGGTGATCGCGCGGTAGTGATCGTAGGTGTCGTAGAAGGTGATGCAGGGCGAAAGTACCTGCACAAAGGAAAAGCCGGGATGGACAATCGCGGCCTTGAAGATGGCGACCATCTCGCGCAGTTTGCCGGAGAAGGCCCGCGCGACAAAGCTGGTCTCGTAGGCGAGCGCCATCAGAATGGGATTGAGTGGTCGTTCCTGAGCGCCGTAGGGCGAGGCCTTGCGCTTCATATCCTGGGGGCTGGTGGGCGAGGGTTGGCCCTTGGTCATGCCATAAATGTTGTTGTCCATCACGATGTAGGTGATGTCGACGTTGCGACGCGCCGCGTGGGGGATGTGGCCCGCGCCGATGCTGAAGCCGTCGCCATCGCCGCCGACGGCCACCACCGTCAGGGCCGGGTTCCCGAGCTTGGCGCCCGTCGCCAGCGGCAGGGGCCGTCCGTGGACGCCGTGGATGCCGTAGGTCTTGATGAAGGCGGGGAAGCGACTGGAGCAGCCGATCCCGGAGGCGACGACGATGTCCTCGTTCGGCAGCGATAGTTCCGCGAACGCGCGCATCAAGGCGTTGAGCACGGCATAATCGCCGCAGCCCGGACACCAGATGGGCTTGACGCCGCTCTTATATTCGGTGGCTTTGCGTGAATTCATCGCTCCCTCCTTGCGCCTCAATGGCCTCACGAACCGATTTGAAAACCTTGACCATATTGCCTTGTTCTTCTTCCCAAAGCGCCAACTCCTGTTCCATCATACTCAAGACCGCTTCAGAGACCTCAGAAATCTTGAACGGCAAGCCCACTTCCTTGGTCAGCCGATAAACGTGGATGTCTAACTCGTCCAGTTGGCGGTAGTAACGATGCTCGATCATCCGCCCAAACTGCCCGGAGAAGTTTAACTCCGGCACTAAGATCGCTTTTTTGGTGCTAAGGAAGTCGTGGATGGCGGGATCGGGCATGGGGAGGAGGGTGTGCGGGTAAATGGCCTCGACGGGGACGCCCTGCTCCCGAAGTTGCGACATCGCCTCGCGGACGGCGCCGCGCGTGCTCCCCCACCCCAGGATGCCGAACTCCGCGCCCTCGTCGCCCCAGCGGCGCGAGGTCATCTTCCATTCGTCCAACATGCTACGCGCCGCTTCGACCTTGTTCGCGCGCTTCCGCATCATCTCCTGATGATTCTCCGGCGTCTGATCGGGGTAGCCGTACTCGTTGTGCTCCAAGCTCTCCGCCAGATACATCCCGCCCGGCGTGCCGGGGATCGCCATCGGCGAGATGCCGGTCTCGGTCTTGCGATAGCGGCGATAGTCGTCCGCCAACTCCTCCTCCGTGGGGGTCAAGCGTTCGAGCAGGGGTTGCCATAGCTCGGCGGGCGGCGGTACGGTCTCCACGCGCGAGGCCATCGCCTGATCGCACAGCACGATGACGGGCATCTGGAAGTGCTCGGCCAGGCTGAAGGCGTTGATCATCTGGTAGTAGCAGTCCTTGACGGAATCGGGCGCCAGCACGAAGCGCGGCGCGTCTCCGTGGCCGCCGTAGAGCGAGAGGAAGAGGTCGCCCTGCGAGGTCTTGGTGGGCAGGCCGGTGGACGGCCCGGCGCGCTGGACGTTGACCAGCACGATGGGCATCTCCGTCATGCTCGCCAGCCCCAGCGCCTCGGTCATCAGGGAGAGGCCGGGGCCGGAGGTGGCCGTCATCGAGCGCTGCCCGGCCATCGAGGCGCCGATGATCATGTTGATCGCGGCGATTTCGTCCTCGGCCTGGACCAGGGAGCCCTCGAAGACGGGCAGGTACTTGGCCAGCGACTCCATCACCGGCGTGGCCGGCGTGATGGGATAGCCGGCGTAGAATTTGCAGCCGGCGGCCAGCGCGCCCAATGCCATCGCGTCGGCGCCGGAGAGGATCAACCGCTCCTCGGACTTCTCCGGGATCGAGAGGGCGTAGGGGAACGGCTCCGGGTAGTGCTCCTGCGCGTAATCGTAGCCGCCCTGGAACGACGCCAAGTTCTTATCCATCGATTCGGGGTGGCGCTGCATGCGCTGGCGCACCATCGCTTTGGCCGTCTCAAGTGGCAGGCGGAAGAACCAGGTCAGCGCGCCCAAGAGGACGAAGTTCTTACCGCGCGACCAATCCAACGCAGCGGCGATCTCCTCGGCGGGGATGGGATAATCCTCCCCGTAGTGCGATTGCACCTCTAGCGAGGATTCGTAGATGAGCGCGCTGCGAGCGCAGAGATCATGCCGGCATTCATTCCAGGCCATCTCGTTCATCGCGACGAGGACGTTGGCCTCATCGCCCTCCGACATTACCCGCTCGCGGCCCAAGCGCGTCTGGTAGAGCACTTGGCCGCCCTTGATCTCCGCCGGGTAGGTGCGGAAGCTGTACACTTCAAGTCCCGCGCGCGCAGCAATGCGGGCGAACGTATCGCCCAGTGTGATGGTGCCTTCACCACCCTCGCCGCCCACACGGACTACGACGGTCTCGTTTTGTGTCATACGACCTCCATTTTGTATTGCGTATTACGTCATCCTTGCGAAGGTTGCAAGAGAGCTTGTGATAGAAGCTACGTGTCCTGAGCACAAGCGATAGGGAAGTAAAAGGTTGTCCGGAACCTTCGCAAGGGGAAATTAAACTTCCCCTTCTGTGTGTTACGTCATCCTTGCGAAGGTTGCGAGAGAGCTTGTGATAGAAGCTACGTGTCCTGAGCGCAAGGTGTGCTGATGGGAACGGGCATCTGGAACCTTCGCAAGGATCAGTCTTCTTCTGTGTGCAAGTTGACGACGGCGGTGACGGAGCCGGCGCCCCAGGTATCGACTTGGCTGCGGGGGCCAAGGGCCAACGCGGCGCCATCAGGGATGCCTAAGCCCAAGAGGTTGGGGCCGAATTGGGGCAGAGTCTCGCGGAGATGGGTGTCCTCGGTGCGGGTGAAGTGCGGGACGATGAGGGTGTTCATCAAGAAGCCCAGGCCGCGAACTTGGGGCGCGATCCACGCGCCTAACGCGGCGGCCCCGCCCCCCGCGCCGACGATGATCAAGCCCTGGAGCGTGGTGTAGCCGGCCACGATGCGCTGTAAAGCCTCGGTCTGGTAGAGGTTGCGCACCAGGGGCAGGGGATTATCGCCGCCAAGATACAGAATCCCCGCCTCAGCCAACAGATCTAGCAGGTCGGGCGCTTGCAATTGACTGCGGCTCATATCGCGCAGGGTGAAGGCCTCGCCGCTCGGGCCGCCCAACAGGGTGTAGTGCTCCAGCACGCCCTCTGCCTCCTGGCGGGCGCCATCGGAGAGAAGCACAACCATCGGGCGATCCAAGTTGGCGATGCTGAGCACTTGCGCATCGACGACGTCCGTCTCGCCGCGCCGCCAATCCCCGCCGCCTAACGCGACGAGCCAGCCTTCGCCATCCACCCAGCGCAGGGGGCCTTGTCCTCTGTGGGAGGATTCAAACTTACCCATAAACTGAACCGACTAGCCCTCGCCGGCGGGCATCAGGCGACAGAGCGCCTCGACGACGACGGCGACGCCGTTAACGAGCGCCTGTTCCTCGATATCGAAGTGGGGGTTGTGATGCGGCGGCCCCTCGCCGCCCTCCGGCCCGGAGCCGATGAAGATGTAGCAGCCGGGGATCTTGTCTAAGAAGAAGGCCGCGTCCTCGCTGCCCATCGTGCGCTCCTCGGTATCGAGCGCGTCCGCGCCCCAGAGATCGGTGACGACCTCCTGGACGAGCCGCGTGACCTCGGCGTCGTTATCGACGGCGGGCGTGAGCGCATCGAGTTGAAAATCCACGTCGCAGTCCATCGCCTGGCCGACGCCGGTGACGATCTCGCGCACGCGGGTCACGACGGTCTCACGGACCTCCGGATCGTAGGTGCGGATGGTGCCGCGCAGTTCGGCGGTGTCGGGGATCACGTTGAAGGTGTCGCCGCTGCGGAGCATGCCCACGGTGACGACGGCGGTCTCCTGCGCGCCGACGTTGCGGCTCACCACGGTCTGGAGCGCGGTCACGACGTGCGCGGCCGCGACCAGCGGATCGATGGTATCCTCTGGATGCGCGGCGTGGCCGCCCTTGCCGTGCAGCTCCGCCTGCCACCGCTCGGCGGCGGCCATCACCGGGCCGGGCACCGCGCCGATGACGCCGACGGGCATCATATTCCAGACGTGAATGGCCAGCGCCTTATCCGGGCGGGGGTTCTCCAGCACACCCTCGTTGACCATGATCTCCGCGCCGTTCATCCCCTCCTCGCCGGGCTGGAAGATCAACTTGAGCGTGCCGCGCCACGCCTCGCGATGCTCGATCATCAGCTTGGCGATACCCAATCCGATGGCGACGTGCGCGTCGTGGCCGCAGGCGTGCATCATGCCGGGGATCTCGGAGGCGTAGGGGACATCGTTCTCCTCCTGGATGGGCAGGGCGTCCATATCGACGCGGTTCATAATCACGGGGCCGGCGCCGTTCTCCAGCAGGCCCACCACGCCGGTCTGGGCGATGCCGGTCTCCACGGTGTAGCCCAGATTGCGGAGCGTCTCGGCGACGAATGCGGCCGTGCGGTGCTCCTCCAGTCCAATCTCAGGATGCTGGTGGAGATCGCGCCGCCACGCGACCAACTCATCGTATAGTTGCTGCGCTTCATCTAATACGTGCATAAATCTCCTCTAAAAATGGGCGTAAGGCGGATGGGTAATCCGCCTGGTCGGATTGTCCATCCCCCGGCCATGGAGCCTTGGGGCCACAGGGCCGACCTACATTCCTCACAATTGGTTTTTTATCCAGTATAACCAAAGCCGCGATGCGAAGTAAGTATAAATGTACTTCATGGATAAGCAAATCCTCCCAAGCCGAGGTGGCCTTGGGAGGATTTGGGGTCTTTTGTGCAACGGGACGCTACAAATCGTAGATTTGCGCGTATTTCTCCTGCATGTAGGTCAGGAGCGCGTCCGCGTTGATCTCTTGATCCAACTCGCGCTGGAGCAGTTCCGGCGCGGTGAATTTTTTCCCGTGCTTGTGAACTTTATCGCGCAGCCAGTTCAGCAGCGGAGCGAACTCCCCGCGAGCGAAGCCTTCCTCGATATCCGGGATGTCCTGCTTGATCCGGTCATAGAGCTGCGCCGAGATCAAATTGCCCAGCGCGTAGGTGGGGAAGTAGCCGACCATCGACTGCGCCCAGTGGATGTCTTGCAAACATCCCAGCGTATCGTTGGGCGGCGTGACGCCCAAATATTCCTCGTAGCGGGCGTTCCAGGCGTCCGGCACATCCTCGATGGCCAAATCGCCGGTGACCAGGGATTTCTCCAGCTCGAAGCGGATGAAGATGTGGAAGTTGTAGGTGACCTCGTCGGCCTCCACGCGGATGAACGATGGCTCGACTTTGTTGATCGCCCGATAGAGAGCGTCGAAACTGACCTCCCCCAGTTGCTCCGGGAAGAAGGCGCGGAGGATGGGGAAGTAGTGCGTCCAGAAGGGGATGCCGCGCCCAACCTGGTTTTCCCACAGGCGGGATTGCGACTCGTGCAGCGCCAAGGTCGCGCCGCCGCTCAAGGCCGTCCGCATGAATTTGAGCGGGATGCCCTGCTCGTAGAGCGCGTGCCCGCCCTCGTGGACGCTGCTGAAGATCGCCGATTGCGGGCGGTCTTCTAACAATCGGGTCGTCACGCGCACATCCGTCGGCGCGAAGTTGATGGTAAAGGGGTGCGTCGCCTTATCCTGGCGGCCGCGATTGAAGTTGTAGCCGATATCGCGCAGGAGAAGCATCGTGAATTCCCACTGGCGATCCTTGGGATAGACCTGCGCGGAGAAGAGGCGGTCATCGGCCTCCGGCTGCTCCGCGATCTTCTGAACCAGGGGGATCAGGCCCGTTTTAAGATCCTCGAAGAGCGCGGCGACCTGGGCCGTGGTCATCCCCGGCTCGTAGCTTTGCAGCAGAGGATCGTAGGGGTGATCCTCGTAGCCCAGGTGCTCGGCCTTCTCGCGGGCGATGTCGACGATCTCCGCCAGGTGCGGCTCGAAGCTCGGGAAGTCATCATTCTCGCGGGCCTTACGCCAGGCCATCAGGGATTTGGAACTGGCGCGCGCCTCGCGGATCACGAGGGCGGTGGGAATCTTGGCGGATTTGTCGAAGTTGCGCCGTGTGACCCGCACCAGACTGGCCTCGTCGCTGTCGTAATCCAGATCCGCGACCTCCTCCTCGGCGGCCTCGAGCAAGCGAGCGGTCTCATCGGAGATGAACATCTTGTGGGCCAAAGAACTCAGCGTGGAAAGTTGTTCCGCGCGGGCGTTGACGCCTTCCTCCGGCATATTGACCTCTTGATCCCAATGCAGCAGCCCGATCGCGTGCTGCAAATCAATAGGTTGTGCTAAATGTGCTTTTAGTTGTTCTACTTTCTCTCCCATTCTACGACTCCTTCCATTTGGTTAATTATGTATTGGATGTTATTAGTTAGCCTCCCTTATTATATAGGCAAATGGCCCACGCCCAACTGATACTTGACACGTTTCGGTAGTCTTTCTTCAGACGAGTGCCTCAAACCATAGGTTTCTATTATCATAC
>JBKHCQ010000145.1:0-8462 GCA_046541755.1 Anaerolineales bacterium
ATGAAGCGGACGCCTCGGCGTTGGATATAGAGATGTATGCGGCGGGGCAGTTGTTCCTCCAGTACGCCCGGCGTGTACAGCCGACCTTCGCGCTCGATGCGGAGGAGCGCGCGTGCGTGGCGCGCATCTGCGAACTGGTGGTGGGGATGCCGCTGGCGCTCGAACTCGCGGCTTCCTGGTTGCGCCTGCTCTCCTGTCGGGAGATTGCCGAGGAATTGGCTCATAGCTCGGATTTTCTCAGCAGCGCGCTTCGCGATGCGCCGGAACGCCATCGCAGCCTGCGGGCGGTCTTTGAGTATTCCTGGCAGCTTCTCAGCGAGGCGGAAAAGCGCGCGGTGCAGGCCCTTTCTGTTTTTCAGGGATCGTTTCAGCGCGAGGCCGCCATTGCCGTGCTGCGTGATCCCGACGCGCCGGCGCGCCCCGTCATGCTGCTGCGCCTGCTGGCCGCACTGGTGGATAAATCTCTCTTGCAGCATTACGCGGATGGCGAGTACGTGATGCACGCGCTCTTGCGCGAGTACGCGCGGGAAAAACTGCGCGCCGCGCCGGCGCTGGAGTCGCACATCCGCCACCGGCACAGCGCTTACTACCTCGCGCTCCTCCAGCAACGGCGCGCGGATCTGGAGGGCGCGGAACAACGCGCCGCGCTCACCCTGCTCTCCCACGTGCTGGAGGATGTGCGCAGCGCGTGGCAATGGGCCGCGCAACATCAGCGGGTGACGCTCGTGGAGCAGGGGATGCACAGCCTGGCGCACTTCTTCAGCCTCAGCGGGCGCCGGCAGGAGGGCCTCCTGCTCTTTGAAACAGCCATCGCGGCGTTGGAGCCGCTTGCCACACCGGAGGCCGAAGCCGCGCGTGGCTGGCTGCTGGCCTTCGCTGCCAACTTGGCCACGTACACGGAGGAGGATGATCGGTCACAATCGCTGGCGTCCGCCGCGCTGAAACTCGCCCAGCGCTTGGATATTGCGCCGGTCAAAGCGCGCGCGCTCGCGGCCCTGGGACGGCTCGCCTGGCTCGGCGGCGAGTATGAGGTCGCGGGCGATCATTATCGTCAAGCGCTGGAGATTTATCGGGCGGAGGACGATCTGCGCGGCCAGGCGAAGACGCTCGATAGTTTGGGCGCCAATGCCTGGGCGGTGGGGCATTATGACGAGGCGCAGACCTACTTCGAGCGGAGTCAAGCCCTCTTCCGGCAGATTGGCGATCTCTCCGGCAGCGCCAACGCGCTCGATCATCTGGGGGTGGTGGCGCGCGACACCGGCGATCTGGAGACCGCGAAGACCTGCTTTGAGCAAAGTTACCGGTGCTTTAGGGATTTGGACGCGCGCGTATCGCTGGCCTATGCCGCCAATCACTTGGGCGGCGTCCTCGCTATGATGGGAAGTTTGGAGGATGCCCAACCTTACTTTGAGCAGTGCATCGCCATCGGGCAGGAACTCGGGGAACGGCGGATCGTCGCCTACACGCGCTATGACTGGGGCGCGATGCTGGCTCAACGCGGTCATCCTGATGGTGGCCTGCCTATGCTCATAGAGAGTGAAACATTGTTCGAAACGTCGGGGGATCAGTTTGGGCTGATTTTGGCGCGGGCGACGCTGGGCGATATCGCGCTTCAAAACGATGATCCGCCCACAGCCCGCGGCTACTACTGGGCTGCGATGCGGTCGGCGATGGCCCTCCAAAATCTCCGGCTGATGGCGCACGCGCTCATTGGCTGGGCGCGCTATTTGGAGGCCGTCGGGCAGCCGGATGCGGCCGCGGAGACATTGGGGCATGCGCAGGCGCTGCCCCACGATGTGCAGGAAACTGGCGAAGGTGAGGCGACATTGCTGGCTCGGTTGGAGGCTCAACTATCTGCCGAGGATTTAGCCGCGGCCCTGGCGCGCGGCAAGGCGGCTGATCTTGCGGACATCTGTCCCGTCGAATCATCGAATGAGTAAATGGGGGCAATTTGGGAATAAGAAGGAGTGGAGATGACAAAAAAGTATAACGAGCTTGTGAGCAGGGATTCACAACATTTCAAAATCCTATTTAATCTCCTAAGACGCCCTCGGGAACGAGGACTTGGAGCTGCTGTTACAAACAGTGGCCTGATTTTTATCGCGGCGGGTCTGATGGTCGCTTTTCTGGCGATGCTAAGCGGCTGCGCGACCCCCACCATCGCGCCGACGCCGACGCCCACGCGCACCGCGACGCCCACACCGACCTTGACGCCTTCCCCCACGCCGACGCCGGCGTTTCCCGTTACGATTGGATGTGAGCCGGGTGTTCCCGTGGAGATTTGTGTGGATCTCCAAAGCCGGGTGGCGGAAGATGCCGCGCATTTTGCGTGGACGGCTGATCCGGGCGCGGCGGATGTGCGGCTCAGCTTGAATGCCGCCGGCCCCTCCTCCCAGCCGGTGGGGACGTGGACGTATGCCGTCGCCGCGCCATTCTTCACCATTGAATCGGACGTGGGCCTGGCGGAGGTGCAGGGGGCCTGGCAGGGCGCGCCCTCGGCGGATTGGGGATCGCGGCCCTTGTTGATGACGCCGGATACCTTGCAGACCTGGGCGGCGTACTGGGGCGATCCGGCGGGCGAAATAGTGCGCGCCGTCGAGGCGTCCACCATCCTGACGGAGGCGCTGGCGAGCGACGGCTGGGCGCTCGTGCCTTTTCACGAGCTGACGCCGCGCTGGAAGGTGTTGCGCGTCGAGGGCCTATCGCCGGTGGAGAAAGATCCCCAATTGGAGAAATACCAGCTTCAGGCGCCCATCTACATCAGCAGCGCCGCGCGCCCGGAGACGATTGCCCTGCTCGCGTTGGACGCGCGCGCCTTCGACAATCGCCGCGAGGGGGCGATGACCATCGTCGCGATGACGGGCGTCACGGCGCTGTCGCGCGGCACGGCCAGCTTGATGGAGCGCGCCGGCGTGACCTATCCCGCCCGCGACATCCTGCCCTGGTTTGAGGATGCCGACTTCGTCCACATCAGCAACGAGGTCTCTTTTAAGCCGGATTGTGTGCCCGCTTCCAGTGGCTCGGTCTCTTTCTGCGCGCACGACCGCTATATTGAGTTGCTGGAGGAAATCGGGACCAACGTTGTGGAGTTGACCGGCAATCACCTGGGCGATAAGGGCCGGGAGTGGATCATTCACACGCTGGAGATGTATCGCGAGCGCGGTTGGCAGTGGTATGGCGGCGGCGCCGATTTGGCGGATGCCACGCGACCTCTCACGATAACGCATAATGGCAATCACATCGCCTTTATCGGCTGTAACCCCAGCAGTGGCTTCTATGCCGATGACAACAACCCCGGCGCCGCACCCTGCTACGAGCCTGGGCAGCGGGAACTGTTCCTAACCAAAATCCGCGAACTGCGCGCCCAAGGCTATCTCCCCATTATGACCGTGCAGCACCGAGAAGTGGATCAATATACACCGCCGCCGGCCCATCTCGTCGATTTCCACGCCTATGCGGAGGCCGGCGCGGTCATCGTCCAGGGCAGTCAGGCGCACTGGGTGAAACCGGTAGGATTCCATGGCGAGACTTTCATCCATTATGGGCCGGGGAACTTCTTCTTCGATCAAATGTGGGATACCGCCGTGCGCCAGGGATATGTCACCCGCTATACGTTTTTCGAGGGTCGTTTGTTGAGCATTGACTTGCGTCCCACGATCATCGAGGAGTACGGTCGTCCCCGCCCGATGACGGACGACGATCCCGACCCGGCGGCCAATCGGGTGCAGTTCTTGGAGATGATGTTTGAGTTGCGACCATAGACCGTACCCTTGCGAAGGTTTCAGAGCCACTTTTGGCAATTCAGGCTCTCATTTTAGCCGTGGATGCCTGCAAAAACTGAGGCCTAACATAACCTTCGCAAGGGTTTTTAAAACCGACCCCTTGCGAAGGTTTCAGAGGCGCGTTGGGCGATCCCGGCTCTCGCTTTTGCCGCGGGCGCATCCAATGATCGAAGCGTCACATAACCCTCACAAGGTTTTTTAACTTGCAACTTGCAACTTGCAACTTGTAACTTTCAACTTTTAACTGATTCCCATAAGGAGGCACAAATGGACAACAACCTAATAGATTTAGCACAGAAAATCGCCCACGAGATGGTCGAGCGCGAGTGGAAATTGGGCACGGTAGAGTGCGGCGTCGATGGCGTGATCAGCCACCATATCTTCGAGACCGAGGACGGCCCGGCGGTGCTGGGCTTCAGCTTGGTGACGGACGATTTGCAGGAGGCCATCGAATTGATGAACTTGCCGCGCCCGCAATTTCGCAACGCCGGCGATTTTTCCCGCAAGGCGGCGCGAGCCGCCGCGCGGGAGGGCATCGCGTTCTTGGGGGTGAATCTTTGCCTGGTAGCGTGGGGCGAGGAGTTCACGTTAGATGAGACAAAACGTCGCCCCGTGCATTTGGCCGTCGCGACGAACCGCGAGGTGTTGGATGAAATGCTCTATATCGAAGGCGAGCGAGAGGTCGCCGCAGATCAGATTGTCGCGGCGGTGCTGCGGTTGGCGCAAGATTTACTTATCTAGGCTCTTCAAAACCCAACGAGATTTTAACCGAACGGTAATGTTGCTCCTAGGAAAGTTGCTCATAATAAGAGTATCGGCAAAATTCAACTAGGAGGTTATGTTATGCAATATCAGCGATTGATATGGGTGTTGGGAATGGTCTTGTTGGGTCTGTCGGTCTTATGCCTGGGGCTGTTGGAAGGGGCCTCGGCCCTGCCGGCCCCACCGGCGGAGGTGATTACTGAGCCGCGCGTGGTCACATCCGCCCAGCGAGCGCGATTTTACACGACGACGACGGTGATTCCGACCTATCCCTACACCGCGCACCTGGATCCGGCCCTCAATCCGACCTACAACATCACCTACCCGGTGTTGGATTGGGCGAGCTACGAGTCATCGGCGCCGACGCCGGTCTCCGTCACCTACGAGTTGCTGGTGATGGAGAACGAGTACCTGACGGTGACGGTGCTCCCCGCGCTGGGCGGGCGCGTCTATCAGATCATCGACAAGGCCACGGGCGAGAATCATCTCTATCAGAACCCGGTGATCAAGCCCACCCGTTGGGGGCCGCCGGAGCAGGGCTGGTGGCTGGCCGTCGGCGGGATCGAGTGGTGCCTGCCGGTGGAGGAGCACGGCTATGAGTGGGGCGTGCCCTGGGCCTGGCAGGCGCTCACCTCGACGCGGGGCGTGACAGTGACGGTGCGCGATTCCGACGCGCCGGATCGGCTGCGGGCCGAGATCGCGCTCTTCCTCCCCGCCGACCGCGCCATCTTGGATGTGACGCCCCAACTGGAAAATCCCACCGCCGCCGCCATCGACTACAAATTCTGGCTCAACGCGGCGCTGGCGCTCGGCCCGGAGAACCTGCCCTCGGCGGAGACCGAGTTCATCTTCAACGCCGCGCAGGTCGCCATCCATTCGACCGGGGACAGCCGGCTCCCCGGCGAGGGCGATCCGCCCACCGCGCCCGATCACTTGATCTCCTGGCCGGTTTATCAAGGCGTGGATTACTCGCGGCTGAGCAACTGGCGCGAGTGGATCGGCTTCTTTGAGTATCCCCAGGCGATGGACGACTTTGTGGGCCTCTACAATCACGCGCAGCGCGTGGGAATGGCGCGCGTCTTCCCCCGCGAGATCGCGCGCGGCGCGAAGGGCTTCAGCTACGGCTGGGAGCGCGCGCTGGATTGGCATCTCTGGACGGATGAGAAATCCGGCGGCATCGAGATTCACGGCGGCGTCGCGCCCACTTTTTGGGATACGGCGACCTTGCCCGCCGGCGAGGTCCTCTCCTGGACCGAGTCCTGGTATCCTGTGCGGGATACGGGTGGTCTCTCCCACGCGAGCGCGGAGGCCGCGCTCCACGCCGAGGTTCTGACGGACACGCTCTTCATCGCTGTCCACAGTACGATCACCCGCGCCGAGGGCGCGTCGCGCCTGCTGGTCTGGGATCGGACGACCTGCGTCTCCCAGACGCAGTGGACGCTCCCCGCGCACGGCCCGACGGCGACGTTGCACCTGAGCCGCGCGCTGGCCCTCCCGCAGATGCGGATGGCCCTCAGCGATACGCTCCCCATCACCCGGTCGTTGGATGAGCTATCCATCGCCTATATCGATGCCGAGGGTCACGTGCTCGCCAGCCTGAACGACGCGGGCTGCCTCAATCCGCCGGAGCGCCCGGCGCCGCACCTGGGCTACGGCGTCAACGTCCGCCAGTCCGAGCTTATCTCGTCGCTGGTGACGCCGTTGGGCTTCGAGTGGGTGAAGCTGTGGGAGGAGTACGGCGTCGCGCCGCCGACGGCGACGCTGTCGGTGACCCAAAATGTGCTCTACCTCATCCACTGCGACGGCCCGGATTTAGACGATATGGCCGCCTGGGATGCGCGCGTCGCGGAGGTCGCGCGCGCCGGGCGAGGAAGCATCCAGGCCTACGAGATTTGCAATGAGCCGAATGTGGGGCGCTTCTGGAACGGCCGCCCGCCCGATCCGGCGCTCTACACGCAGATGCTCTGCCGCGCCTATTCCCAGATCAAGCACATCGATCCGGGTGCGATTGTCGTCAGCGGCGGGCTGGCGCCGGTGGGGCGCATCTTGGGCGAGTATGGCGATTGGAATGGCAACGACGGCGCTGCGATGGACGAGCAGCGCTATCTCCAGGCGATGATCGATCACGGCGCGCTGATGTGTATGGACGCCTACGGCCATCATCCCTATGGCTACGCCTACGCCCCGGAGCACGATCCGGCGCACGTGCCCAACGGCTTCGCCTTTCGCGGCGTCGAGCAGATGCGCGAGATTTTGGTGGCGGCGGGCGGCGCGCACCTCCCCATCTGGGCGACGGAGTTCAATTGGCTGCGCGATCCCGAAGAGGATGGCCGCCAGTGCGACGATGATCCTAATTATTTTCGCTACTTCGATTGGCAGGAGGTCGATGGGGCGACCCAGGCCGATTATCTGCTGCGCGCGTTTGAGTACGCTGATCTGCATTGGCCATGGATGGAGGCGATGTTCGTGTGGAATATGGATTGGCACGATTATCGCCCCTCGCTGCCGTGCGAGGCCAGCCGCTATTATGCGCTCCGCAGAGATAATGACGACGACGCGGGAATTGGCGAGCCGACCTTGGCCTACACCGCGCTTCAGAGGATGCCCAAGCGCCCGGCGAATTTGATGGCGCCCAAGCTCAGAGTCACGCCGAGGGAGCGCGTGCTGAAGGGCGACACGCTGATGTTAGGCTCGATGATGATGCACCAGTGGCGCACCTCGGTGCTGGTGGATAACGTGGGACATAGCGTGCTCACCTGGACAGCCACGATTTCGCCGAATGGCGTGTTGACGCCGACGCTGCCCATCACGCGCGGGTTGCAGGGGACGCCGCTGTGGATTCACGTCGATCTCAGCGGGCTGGATTTGGGCGTCTATACCAGCACCATCGTCGTGACCGCCGAGCCGACGATCACTTTGGATTCGCCGCAGACGGTGACGTTGGAGGTGCACGTGCTGGAAAAGCTGTACCGCGTCTATCTGCCGGCGATTCAGAGGCAGTTTGACGGCAGCGAACCGATCACCGTGACGACGCCGGTTTCCCCCCACGGCCCCTCGAAGATCGGCGTGCACGCGCTGTCGAACGCCGGCACGACGGATCTGGTGCAGGGCGTCAGCGACGGAGGCGGCCACGTCGCGGTGGTGAAGGGCGTGGCGAGTCTCGGCTTCTTGGAGCGGGTGAAGAATATCTCGCCGGAGACGATCACCATCGGGCGTTGGCCGGATCTGATCTGGGAGGCGATTCACGTCGGCGGCGATCCGGCGCTGGAGGCCGAGCGCTATATGAATCGTCACATGCAGGAGTGGGAGCCTAATCGGGCGTACGTGGATTATTGGGAGATTCTCAACGAGGTCGATCCGCTCACGGTGGACGGTCATGTCTGGCTGGCGGAGTTCTTCAGCGAGACGATGCAGATCGCCGAGGAGAACGACTACAAGTTGGCGCTCTTCTCGTACAGTATGGGCGTGCCGGAGTGGTACGAATGGGAGGCCATCGTCGAGACGGGCGTTTTTGCGCGGGCCAAAGCCGGCGGGCACATCCTCTCCCTGCACGAGTACGCCAACCCCGTCGACGCGATGTGGGGCGATCCGCTGCCGCAATATCCCGGCCAGCCCTACGAGGAGTGGCTCCGCCATCCAAATCGCGGCGCGCTCACGGGCCGGTATCGCCATCTCTACGAGGATTTTCTCATCCCCCGCGATGAGGTCATCCCGCTGGTGATCACGGAGTTTAACGTCGCGATTGATGATCCGATAGAGCGCGGCGAGGTCTTCGTCGACTCGGTCGCCTGGTATGATGACATCCTGCGCGAGGACGACTACGTGCTGGGCATGAACATCTTCACCCTGGGCGGGATGGGCTGGGAGCACTTCGACTTTCGGGATTATTTGCCCGATCTGCAAGAACGCATCATCGCG
>JBKHCQ010000146.1:0-8453 GCA_046541755.1 Anaerolineales bacterium
CGGCGGCGTTGTAGTCGTAGGTGAAGGCGCCGTCGCCGATGAGGTTGCCGCGCGCATCCCAGGTGTAGGTCTCGATGCTGGCATCTGGATGCTGGATCTCGGTGAGGCGATTGGCGGCATCGTAGGTGTAGGTGTGGACGCCCGCAGTATCCGTCATCGCGGTGCGGTTGCCGACGGCGTCGTAGGCGTAGGCGAAGGACTCGCCGGTGGAGTAGTCGGCGGCGGTGAGGCGGTTGAGGGGGTCGTAGGTGTAGGTGATGGTGCGGGTTTCAAAAATTTCAGAGTTGACGACGGTAATCCCCTGGGTCAAGTATACGGAGTCGGTATCTTCAGTGTCCTGATCTGTTGCAGTTAGCTGGACTGTATAAACGCCAGGGTGAGTGTAGGTCTTTTCGGGATGCTGGGTTGTGCTCTGAGTGCCATCTCCAAAGTCCCACAGCCACTGATCAGCCATACCAGGGAGTTGGGTCGTATCGGTAAAGTGAACGGTCAACGGGTCAGAGCCGCTCGTGGGAGAGGCTCTGAAGCCAGCGACGAGGTTGGGGCCAACTAGCTTGCCCATAATATCGTCGGTTTGTCCCCACACTGTCAGGTAACGACCGCTCTCAGGACTGGCATGGCTTACAGCAATGATCTGAGAGGTCTCTCCTATCCCGAAGGTCAGGAGATCGCCGGTCAAAACGCCGCTAGAGTTAATTTCGTGGGCGTAGACCTGGAAACTCGACCAACTCACCAGCCAATTGCCGTTCACCCCATTTCCTCCCACATCAGGAACCGAACCGTAGGAACTGATCGAAATCAAGCTGCCATATCCTCCTGATGTTGTGATCTGCCGGCCCTTGATACCGTTCTCATCCCAAACCACGAGGAAACGCTGATTGATGGCATTGTAACTCACCGCTGGATCGTACTGTCCTGTCGCGCTGGGATATACAGTAAAAATCGAGCCGAGCCGTTCCTCTTCGACGAGACGCCCCTGAATGTTACTGGGATTTTCCTTATCTTCTATCGTTTCCCAGATTACCATGAATTGTCGCCTGTTGGGATAGAAATCAACATCTGGATCCAGCGCGTCTGAGGCGATTTCGAAAGCATTGCCCTCCAGGGTACCCGAACTTGTGACAAACTGCCCATATACATCATCCGAAGCTTCGGAACGTTCGTAGACAACGAGGAAGTTACCATTTAAAGGATGGGCTGCAACGGCTGCGTAGTTGACCGACTGCTTTTCGTTTCCATCCGCTACGATGAAGGGTTGCAGTCCGACCAACGTGGGAGGCGTCGTCCGCATATTGACGAGCCGCCCGTAGATATCGTCACCCTCTTTCCACAGCACCAATGCTCGCCCTGCTGTAGGGTCATAAGCGACGCGGGGTTGTTGATACTGCACGACGTTCCCGCTCGTGTTATTTCTAATGATAAGGTGAGTTCCCATAGCGCCACTGCTCGAAACTGTACGCCCGTAGACAACAGGACCTGTGCCAAAACCTGGATAGCCGAGCCAGACGGAAAGATACTGTTCTTCGTTAATATAGGGGTCCTCTTCCAAAGAGGCAACGTCGGGGTGGCGAAACTCCGAGACAACACCATCCATCTGGATACCAAAACTGCTTCCGACATAGGTCGCAGCCGAATCGCTTTGCACGCTCGCGTCTCCCACAGGCGTGATGGTTTGTTCCGTCACCATTTCTTCTGTCACCATCGTCCGATTTCCGATCGGATCCAGAACGTAAGTGTACAGACTTAATAGCTGCTTCCCCTTGAAATGCTTGATTCTTTGCAATCTTCCTGCATCGTCATAGCTATAGTCAGTGCATACACCATTAGGCAGTTCGATCCTGCTCAGGCGCCCGGCGGCCGTGTAGGTGTAGATCGTCACGCCGCCATCCCAGTCGGTGACCGTGCGGAGACGGCCCGCCGCGTTGTGCGTGTAGGTGACCACTTCGCCCGTCGGATAGATCAGGTGCGTGCGCCGTCCGGCGGCGTCATATTCGTAATGGGCATCGCCTGCGGGCGCTGCGATGCCCAGGGGCTGGTAGAGCGCGTTGTAGTCATAGGTGGTGCTGCCGGTGGCGTCGGTGACCGACCGGCGGTTACCCATCGCGTCATAATCGATTTCGACCGCGAAGCCGCTTACACTGCCCACGGCAGGATATGCGATCTCCGTGGGGCGGCCCAGCGCGTCGTAGGCTGTGGTGACGGTGATCGGGCCGCTGTCATCAGGATAGATCTCGCCCACGCGCCGCCCGTGGCCATCGTAGTGATATTCCGTCACGTTCCCCAGCGGGTCGGCCTCCGCCACCCGGCGCCCGGCCAGGTCATAGGTGTAGACCGTCGTATGTCCCAGGGCATCCGTGATCACCTGTAGATTGCCGCTGATATCGTAGGCGTAGTCGGTGCGCACATTCACCTGCTCATTTATCGGGCCGCCGGCCTGCCAGTTCTCGATCACGGCGACCAAGCGCCCCCTATCATTATACATATATTTCGTGGCGATTCCGTTGGCGTCCGTCATCACCGTGCGGTTGCCCAGCGCGTTGTAGGCATAGTGCGTGCAATTATCCAACGCATCACACGTCCGTGTCAGGCGTCCCAGACTGTCGTAGTAAGATGTGGTCGCCACGCCGTCAGCGTCGGTGATCGCTGTGCGTCGGCCCAGGACGTCATAGTCATAGTGGGTCACATTGCCCAAAGGATCGGCCTGCGCCGTCAATTGCCCGGCGGCATTGTGGGTGTAAATGGTGGTGTGCCCTAGCTGATCCGTCGTCGCCACCCGGCGACCCAGCGCATCGTAGTGCGTCACGGTGGTGCCGGAGAGCGCGTTCGTGGTTGCGATCAGGCGCCCGGCGGCATCGTAGTCATATTGGGTCACATGCCCCTCGGCATCAATGGTCTCGCTCCGCCGCCCCAGCGCGTCATAATGGGTCACGGTGGTGCCGGAGAGCGCGTTGGTCGTCGTGATCCGCCGGCCCAACACATCGTACTCGTACCGGGTGGGAATAGCCATCTCCGCTATCTGCCAACGCGCCGTCACCCGACCGGTCTCTGGATCATAGTGAGTGACCTGTTGGGTGTCTTCATCGGGCCGGGCCGGGTCGTAGATACCGTCCACGTAATTCGTCGTCACCGTCACGGGCCGCCCGGCGGCGTCGTAATCGGTGCGCGTCTCTCGCCCGATGGTGTCCACTTGAGCAACCGGCTGCCCAGTTTCAGGATCGTATACCGTCACCTGGATGATATCTTCATCCGGCCGAGCCGGGTCAAAAATACCATCCACATAGTTGGTGGTCACTGTGATGGGCCGATTGAGCGCATCATACTCGGTGTAGGTGACGTGCCCCAGTGTATCGGTGACGTGCGTCTGGTTCCCCACCGGGTTGTAGCCATAGGTGGTGACCAGGTTGTAGGTCTCCTGATGGTTCTGCGGGTAGCCGGGTAGATAGTTGCGCCAGGTGCGCTTGACGCGGTTCAGTTCATCGTATTCAGTGTAGGTGACGTGGCCCAATGTGTCGGTCACACCGAGGAGAAAGATCATAGCCATAGAACCATAGAACCAATGAACATGGACGAACACTATCAATATCTCCGCCAGGATCTGCCACGTTTGCCCTTCCTCACATCATTTTTCGTCAAATGACAGTTGACCAAGGGATCACCTTCCTCTACAATTGAAATATGATTGAAATATGATTGAAATACGATTGAAATATATCTGGGTTCCTCACACCATGACGCAAACGACGCCACAGCCTATTGCCTCTCGAAAGGAAAATTTCACTCATGCAATCTGTTCTCAGTATCATCAACATGATTGCCCTAGTGTTGTTGATAAGTCGGATGCTCGCCGTCATTAACCTACGGCTATTCGTATCAGACCCCACACCTGCCTAGTTGAAGTTGGGCAGGTGTTATTTTTTACCATTACCCAAATAGTATCAAACCGTATTAGGAGGTAAACATGACGGTATACGCTAATTCACCGACCGGACCAGTCGATTGGGAACGCTTTCTCTCGCAGCGCGCCCAAAAAATGAAAAGCTCCGCCATCCGGGAGCTGCTCAAGGTCACCCAACAGCCTGAGGTTATCTCATTCGCCGGCGGGCTGCCCGCGCCGGAGCTGTTCCCCGTGCGCGAAATCGAGGAAGCGTGCAATTACCTACTCCGCAAAGAGCCGAAGCGGGCGCTCCAGTACAGCACCACGGAGGGCCACCCGCCGCTGCGCGAATTCTTAGCCGCGACGGTCGCCAAATATGGCATCCACCACAGCCCCGATAACATCCTCATCACCACCGGCTCCCAACAGGCCCTGGATTTGATCGGCAAGGTCTTTATCGACCCGGGCACCAGCATCCTGACCGCTGCGCCCACCTACTTAGGCGCGATCCAGGCGTGGCGCGCCTACGAGGCCAAATTCGCCACCGTGCCGTTAGATGATCATGGCATGTGCGTGGATCAACTGGAGAAGACCATCAAAGAAAAGAGTCCGTGCTTCATCTACGTCCTCCCGAACTTCCACAACCCGGCCGGCACGACCTTGCCGGAGGATCGCCGCAAGCATCTGGTGGAGCTGGCCCGCAAGTACGATCTCATCATCGTCGAGGATGATCCCTACGGCGCGCTGCGCTACGAAGGCGAGGACATCACGCCTATCTCGGTGATGGCGCCGGAGCGCACGCTCTATTTAGGCACCTTCTCCAAGACCCTGACCCCCGGCCTGCGCATCGGCTGGATTATGGGGCCGATGGAGATCATCCAGCGCCTCGTCCGCGCCAAGCAGGGCGCCGACCTGCACACCAGCACCTTCGATCAAATGATCGCCAACGACATCGCCCAGCGGGGCATCCTCAAGGCCCACGTGCGCAGCATCTGCAACGTCTACAGCCAACGTCGCGACACGATGCTCAAGGCGCTGGAAGCCCATTGGCCAGAGGGCAGCAGTTGGACCCGCCCGCAAGGCGGATTATTCCTCTGGGCGCGGACGCCGGAACCTATCGACACCGCGCAACTCTTCCCCAAAGCTGTGGAGAATAAGGTCGCCTACGTGGCCGGCGTCCACTTCTTCCCCCACGCTGATGGCGGCCACACCGCGATGCGCCTCAACTTCAGCAACTCCCAGCCGGAGTTAATCGAACAGGGCATCGAACGTCTCGGTGGTCTGGTGAAAAAGGAATTAGTCGCACAACAATAACCAACTGCATCAGCGCCGAGTGTAAAATTGCAAAACTTGCCTTACTTGACATTTCTATGGTTTACACTATACTTTAAAGGTAAGTGTAGTTCCATGTAGTTCCCATGTAGTTCCCATGTAGTTCCCATGTAGTTCCCATTGAAACGAAAAAGCCGTTCAAGGGAGTTCATACTTGAACGGCTTTTTTATAATAACCTAGGAGGTTAAATGACAGGTTTGAAAGTCCGTGAGGACAATGTAATCAGCATTGAGTACACCGTTCGACTGGATGACGGTGAGGTTATTGATACATCAGAGGGCAAAGATCCATTACAATACATTCATGGTCATCAAATGATCATTGAAGGGCTGGAAGAAGCTCTCAGTTCCATGGAAGTGGGAGATACAAAGGAAGTAGTTGTACCGCCGGAAAAGGCTTATGGCGAACACATCGCAGAGGCGCAAGAGTGGCTCTCCAAAGAACTCTTCCCCCCAGATGTGCGCCTGGCGTCGGGGGAGATTTTGGCCGCGCAAGATAGCGAAGGCGGCACTGTGATGCTGCACATCAAGGAAGTCGAAGATGACCGGGTGTTGGTGGACTACAATCATCCCCTGGCCGGCGAAACACTGAAATTCGATGTGGAAGTTGTGGACATCCGCCCTGCGACACCGCAGGAACTTGAACACGGACACGTCCATGGCACCCACACCGAGCATCATCATTAAGCTTTTGGAGGTTTAAGTAACAATGGAAGATAGTCTAAACGGTACAGTTAAATGGTTCGATGAGAAGAAGGGCTTCGGTTTTATTGAGCGCGAGGATGGGGGGGACGATGTCTTCGTGCATTATTCCAATATCCAAGGCTCGGGATTCCGCACCCTTCACGACGGGGAAAAGGTCGAGTTCAAGGTCGAGATGACCGATCGCGGCCCCAAGGCCACCGAGGTGGTCAGCAAAGAGCGCGGCGAACGTGAAGCCGAAGGCAGCACCGACGCGCCCAGCCCGTCCGGATTCTCATTCGATAATTTTGTGTAGGCAATCCCTAATTTAGACCAAGCGCCGAGGTCATAATGACCTCGGCGCTTGGATTTTTATTTATATCTAACCCGCAACCTTCCGGGAAGCTATAAGCGGGTTTTATTTGCAGCTTCCCGGAAGGTTATCAATATCAAAAACTCACCCCTTGATGACACCTACGGGATGCACGCGGGCGACTTTGCGGGCGATTCCCGCGCCGACGACGGACGCCACCACCAGATCCACATCCTTGTAGGCGATGGGCGATTCCTCCGCCAGGCCGCGCATGCTGCCGGCCCGCACCGTGATCCCCTCCTGATTTAGCTCCTGACGTACCTGCTCCCCGCGCGTTTCGCGCTTCGCCTGCCGCCGGCTCATCGTCCGGCCCGCGCCGTGACAGCTCGAGCCGAAGGTGCGCTCCATCGCCGATTCCGTGCCCACCAGCACATAGGACGCCGTCCCCATCGAGCCGGGCACCAACACGGGCTGGCCCGTCGGCCGATAGACCTCCGAAAGCTCCGGGTGGCCGGGCGGGAAGGCGCGCGTCGCGCCCTTGCGGTGAACGATCAACTTCTTCCGCCGATGATCTGGCCCCAGTTGATGTTCCTCGATCTTGGCCACGTTGTGGGTCACGTCGTAGACCTGTTGCAGATGCCAATCGGCGACCTTGCCGGCCAGCACCTGCTCGAAGGTGCGCCGCGCGAAGTGGGCCAGCACCTGCCGATTGACGAAGGCGTAGTTCGCGGCCGCCGCCATCGCGGCGAAGTAATCCTGGCCCTCCTTGGAATCGATGGGCGCGGCGACCAGCTCGCGGTCGGGGATGGAGATATTGTAGCGGCGCGGCGCATCCTGCAAGCGGCGCAAATATTGCGAGCAGACCTCGTGGCCCAACCCGCGCGAGCCGCAGTGGATTTGCACCACGATCTGCCCCACGGTCAGGCCAAAGGCCGCCGCCGCCGCCTCATCGTAGATGGCGTCGACCACGTCGATCTCCAAGAAGTGGTTGCCGGAACCGAGCGAGCCAATCTGGGACAATCCCCGCTGCTTGGCGCGATAGGGCGCCGCGTCGGCGCGAGCGCCCGGCAGCCGCCCCCCACTCTCCGTCCGCGCCAGATCATCACGGGTGGCGTAGCCCTGACGGCGCGCCCACTCCGAGCCATCCTCTAATAGCTCGTCCATCTCATCCGTCGAGACCTGCACCGCGCCATCACCGCCCAGACCGCTGGGACAGTTCTGGTAAAGCATCGTCATCAAATCGCTCAAGTGAGGCTGGATCTCCTCGAGATCGATGTTCGAGGCCAGCATCCGCACGCCGCAGTTGATATCGTACCCGACGCCGCCGGGCGAGATAATCCCCTCGTCGTAATCGAACGCCGCGACGCCCCCGATGGGGAAGCCGTAGCCCTGATGCATATCGGGCATCGCCATCGCGTACTTCACAATGCCCGGCAGCATCGAGACATTGATCAATTGCTGGATCGAACGATCGCCAAAGGCCTGATCAAAAATCTCGCGATTGCCATAAATACGCACCGGCACCCGCATCCGGCTATCGTAGTTCTTGTGCAACTCCCATGTGTACTCATCGATCTGCTTAAATTGGTTCTTTTGGACCATCGTGCCCTCCTTTGAATAACCCCAGGGTCGGGATACCATCCCAACCTACGCTAACTCACGTATCGAAAACTATCTCCGTCTCATAGCCGTCCGGCGTCGCATCCACGGATAGGTTATGGAAGGTCGCCGCCTTAATGTAATGATAATACATCGCCACGGGTTTACCGACGACGGTGGCTTCCAGGGCGTTGGGCGTGAGATGGGTGAGTTCGTAGCCGGTGAAGACGAGCGCTTCGATCTCGGAGAGATAGAACAGTTCGTTCAGCCAATCGACCAGCAAGGTCTCGACATCCAACGCCGTCAGGGAAATCTCCAGCACGCGCGAGGCCGCGTCCTCCCGCGGCTCCGCCGCCAGCGAGAACATCCCTCGCGCCGCCGTGATGAAGAGATCGGCCAAATCGTCCGCCCAGAGATGCAGCGCCAAATCCGCCGTGTGATCTATTTCTTCCCAGTCGCCCATGCTCGCCTCCGATCTAAAGCGCACTTTGTTGTAGCCAGGGTTGTCTCCCCCTCCAAGAGAGCCTCGCCATTCCACCACAGGGGATGTCGGAATACCATTCCGACCTACTTCCGCTTTCCCCCAGCGCTTGGGGCAGGTCGGAATACCATTCCGACCTACTTCCGCTTTCCCCCAGCGCTTGGGGCAGGTCG
>JBKHCQ010000147.1:0-8446 GCA_046541755.1 Anaerolineales bacterium
TTTTCCCGCACTGACATCACCTGATTTAGATGGTTGCCTTATCATCTCGGTGATGCGCAGCTTCCCGGAAGGTTTATCGTTTTTAGTGTAACGAGATAACAAAATAACAAGATAACAAGGAGGTAATGTGACGCTAGAACAAGGTGTCGTATATGGGGTGATAACGCTGACGTTGGTGATGCTCGCGTTTGAATTCTGGCGCTATGACCTGGTCGCGCTCGTGGGGATGTTGCTGCTGGTTATTTTGGGCACCGTCACCGTCGAGGAGGCGTTTGCCGGCTTTGGGCATCCCGCTGTGGTGACCATTGCCGCTGTGCTGGTCGTCAGTCGGGGCTTACAGAATACCGGCGTGGCGGATCTGGTCGCTAAATGGATGGCGAAAGCGGGGGATCGCTTAGGTATACAGTTGGTGGTTCTCTGTGGATTGGTGATTATCAGCTCCGCGTTTATGAATAACATCGCGGCACTGGCGATCTTTATCCCGGTCGCCATCCGGCTCGCCCGGAAGAGCGGGCGTTCGACCTCGCTCTATCTGCTGCCGATGGCATTCAGCGCCCATCTAGGGGGCTTGATTACTCTTATCGGTATGCCGACCAATCTGATCGTGTCCGAACTACGTGTTGATTACGTAGGTGAACGTTTTGGTATGTTCGCCTTTGCTCCCATTGGATTAGCCGTTTCTGTAGTTGGTGTTTCCTTCCTAGCCCTCGTCGGCTGGCGTCTGATTCCCAAGCGCCAGGGCAAAACGACCGGCGAGGGGGATTTCAAAATGGCGGATTACTTCACAGAGATCCGGGTACCGTCGCAATCCCTGCTGGCCGGTACCCGGCTCCGGGATCTGAGGACAGCAACCGAAGCCGATGTCTGGATCGCGGCCATTTTGCGAGATGACGAGCGCATCTCATTCCCTGCCGGCAAGGATAAGATTCGCGCCGGGGATATTCTCCTGGTGCGGGCCGAGGCCGACGCGCTTAGGCAATTTGTCTATGATGCCGGTGTGGAGCTTGCGGAATCCAAGCCGATTGCGGAGGAGGATGATATAATTGCCGAACCCGAAGCGCGTAATTTTTGGGAAGAGGTACAGGCGCGCTTGCACGCGGATGATATTGAGATTGTTGAAGCGATCATCAGTCCTGATTCTAGAATGGTAGGGAAAACGGCCCGCGAGTTGGATTTGCGGGCGCGATACGGCGCGAATCTGTTGGGTATCTCCCGCTACGATGAATATATCCGCAATAAGGTGGGGCAGACGCCGTTGAAAGCTGGCGATGTGCTCCTGTTGCAGACCTTTCACGAGAAAGTGCCGGAGATGTTGGATAGTTTGAGTTGTTTGCCCTTGGCGGAGCGGGAGATGCATCTGGAGCCGCACAACGTCGCTCTGGGCATCGGCATCTTCCTGGCGGCGCTGCTGGCGGCCAGTTTCGACGTGCTCTCCGTGCCTGTTGCTATGACATCGGCCGCCGCCGCGATGGTGATGACGGGCGTGCTAACCCTGCGCGAAGCTTACCATCATATCGAGTGGCCTATCCTCGTGCTATTCGGGGCGATGTTCTCTATGGGAGCAGCTATGGAGGGAACTGGTGGGGATCAACTCATCGCTGATCAGATACTGCAGTTCTCAAATGTCATTTCACCCGCCATGTTGATGGTTGTAATTATGTTTGTAACGATGCTGCTCTCGAATGTCGTGAATAACGCGGCAGCCGTGGTGTTAATGGCATCTATTGCAGTCAGCGTGGCTCAAGGATTAGGGGTCTCGGTAGATCTCTTCTTGGTAGCCGTGGCTGTTGGCAGCGCTTGTGCTTTCCTTACGCCCATCGGTCACGAGGCGAATGTGTTGGTCTTTGAACCCGGAGGCTACGAGTTCACCGACTACTGGCGACTGGGATTGCCACTAACTATATTGATGATGTTAGTCAGTGTGCCGCTGTTGCTCTGGCTGTGGCCGCTTTAAGCTTGTAACAGAGTTGGGATGTGCTTGTTTCCCTCACCCCACGTGCTATAATCTGAGTTGGGAGCTTTACTCACTATCATTCTTTTAATATCTTAGGAGGATGTACGATGCGCTACGAAATTCACGGGACTACGATGCAGAGTTTGGACGTGCATTTAGACGCGGGCGAGGCGATGTACACCGAGTCCGGCGGCATGGCCTGGATGCGCGGCAATGTCGAGATGAATACCAACACCAAGGGTGGCCTGATGGCCGGGCTGGGGCGCAAGCTGGCGGGTGAGTCGCTCTTTATGACGACTTACACCAGCAAGGAGCCGGACGCTTTGGTCGTCTTCACGCCGGAGGCGCCGGGCAAAGTGATGGACTTCCACCTGGAGGCGGGCCAGAGCTTAATCTGCCAGAAGGACGCCTTTATGTGCGCCGAGGACTCGGTTAAGCTGGAAATGCACTTCCGCAAGAGATTGGGCGCGGGTCTCTTCGGCGGCGAGGGTTTTATTCTGCAGAAGGTCACCGGGCCGGGGGCCGTCTTCCTGGAGATCCCCGGTGAGTTGCGTGAGTACACACTCTCGCCTGGTCAGGTGATGCGGGTTGATCCGGGGCACATCGCCTTCTTCGAACCCACCGTCGATTATGACATCGAGCGGGTGAAGGGCCTGACCAATATACTTTTTGGCGGCGAGGGCCTGTTCTTAGCGACGATGAAAGGTTCTGGGAAACTCTGGCTCCAGACGATGCCGCTCACTAATTTAGCCGCCAAACTCGCCAAATATCTCCCCACCAGCAGCTAAATTACTCCTCACCTTATAGTCGTTGATTGATCTCCGTTGGCCTGGAGCATTCCTGAGTGTTTGACGCATAGGAAAGCGCCCCAGGCCAACGTTCCATATAGCCTATATGCTCACCTAGTCACCTGACATTTTTAGAAAACGGCTCACGGATCACACGGATTTTTATATCTTCCAACGGCGAAGCTCCCCATCTTGGTGTGCGTTTTTCCGCTCACCTCCATTTGTTGTTTTGCTATTTGTTGTTTTGCTATTTGTTGTTTTGCTATTTGTTGTTTTGCTATTTGTCGCTTTGATGCTTTTTTATTCGTTGTTTTTATTACTCCCAAGGAGCGTGATCTTATGGTGCATATTATTGGAGATACAACCTCCGTCCTTGATCCGGCCTTCGTCGCAGCGCACGATGTGCCGGTGATCCCTCAGGTCATTCACATCGATGGGGAGACCTATTTGGAGGGCGAGGAAATCGACATCCCGACGTTTATGGAGAAGATGGAGAGCGCCAAGGAGTTGCCGAAGACCTCGGCGCCGCCGCCAGAGCTGTTCGTGGAGCTTTTCGAGCGCCTGGCCCCGACCGGCGAGCCGATGATCTGCATCCTGCCCTCGTCCGCGGTGAGCGGGACGGTGCGCTCGGCCACGGTGGCGAAGCGCGAGTTCCCCGCCGCCGATATTCGCATCATCGACACGGGCTTTATCGCCGGACCGGTGCGCAGTATGATCGAAGTAGCGGTCTCGTGGGCGGGGTCTGGCATCGATGCGGACACCATCGAGCAGCGGATCTACGAGATGATGCCGCGCAGTCGGCTCTACTTCGTCGTCGATACGCTCAAGTACCTGGCGATGGGCGGCCGCATCGGCGGGGCCGCCGCGCTGATGGGCAGCATTTTAAGGGTCAAGCCGCTGCTGATGTTCGATAATTCGCGCGTCGATGTCTTCGAGAAGATCCGCACCAAGCGGCGCGCCCTTAATCGAATGAAAGATCTGGTCTATGAGCAGATCGCGCGCGAGCGCGACGGCCACTTGAACGTTCTGCAGGCCGGCGTGCCCGCCGAGGGTCAAGCGCTGGCCGCTGAGTTGGCGGAGCAGTTGGGCTATTCGGACATCCCGGTGTTGGATATGCCGCCGGCCATCGTCACGCACGGCGGGCCGGGCATCTTGGGCGTCGGTTTCTTCACGGACTGAGGGGGAAGATAAGATGCGAATTCAACGCGTCGATACGAATCATCGCCCAGACGTCAACGAGTTTGTGCAACTCCCGTTCCGGCTGTACGAAGGCTCCGAGCAATGGGCGCCGCCGCTGGTCTTCACGGTGAAACAGGCGCTGGATCGCGATAGGCACCCCTTCTATCGCCACTCCGACGCCGCCTTTTTTCTGGCGTGGGAGCGGGGCGAGGTGGTGGGACGCATCGCGGTGTTGGATAATCGCCACTACAACGAATATCACAACAGCAAGGCGGCCTTCTTCCACTACTTCGACGTGATCGACGACCTGGAGGTCGCGCAGGCGCTCTTCGGCGCGGCGGATGCGTGGGCGAAGCAGCGCGACTTAGATACGCTCATTGGGCCGAAGGGGCTTCTTCGCTCCGAGGGCATGGGCATCCTGGTGGAAGGGTTCGAACATCGGACGGTCTTTGGGATTCCCTACAACGCGCCGTATTACGTCCGCCTGGTCGAGGCTGCCGGTTTCGAGAAGGAAGTGGATTACGTCTCCGGCTACATCGAAGGGGATTATGAGCTGCCGGAGCGCGTTCTGCAGATCGCCGAGCGCGTGAAGGAGCGGCGCGGCTACTGGACTAAGAGCTTCACATCTAAGCGTGAGTTGCGAGCGTGGATCCCGCGCGTGCAGCGCATCAACAACGAGGCCTTCACCGATGTCTGGGGCTACTATCCGCTGGATGATGCGGAGACGGAGATGATTGGCGATCAATTGCTCACCATCGCCGATCCGCGCATGATCCGGCTGGTGATGAAAGGCGATGAGATCGCCGGATTCGCCTTCGTCTTCCCCGACGTCTCGGAGGCGCTGCAAGCGATCAACGGGCGTCTGTGGCCCTTCGGCTGGATTCGATTGTTGTGGGCGCATCGATTCACGAAGCGCTTGAGCGCCAACGGCCTGGGCTTGCTGCCCAAATATCAGGGCGTGGGGAGCAACGCGGTGCTCTATGCCTCCCTGTTCCAGATCTTAGAGGAGCGGGAGGTTGAGTTTGCGGATGTGGCGCAAATCGCGGAGACGAATCTCAAGAGTATGGGCGATATGACCGCGTTGGGCATCGAATGGTACAAGCGCCATCGCATCTACCGGCGCCATCTCTGACTAATGCGCTGGGAAGAGACGAGTTATTTTAGAAAAAAGGGCCTCTGGCGGTTCGATCAGCAATTTTTGGCCGGCGGTTCGCTGCGAAATTGGATTCATCTGTTTCGCGCCTACGGCGGCGTCGACGCGCGGTACCTCGCCCGCGCCCTCTACATCACGACCATCACACTGGCGAGCACGCCCTTCCGCGCTTATGAGCGCGCCCGATTTGATGCGCAGATCGCGGCGACGGAGATTCAGCAGCCGCCGATCTTCATCGTGGGCCATTGGCGCAGCGGGACGACCTACGTGCATCAGTTGATGGCGCAGAACCCGGCGTTCGCCATCGTCAACTTCGTCAAGACGATGATCCCGGAGCTGTTTCTCTCTGGGTGGATCTTTCGGAAGATTTTAGAGGGCAGCTTGCCGGAAACGCGCCCGATGGACAACGTCCGGTTGAGCTTAGATTTCGTCGAGGAGGAGGAGTACGCGCTCGGCAATTTGGGCGCGTATTCTTTCTACCACGCCCTCTCGTTCCCCCGGCGGATGCGCGAGATTTTCGACCGCGCCGTGCTCTTCAAGGGCGTCGCTGATGAGGAGATCACGCAGTGGCAGCAGACGTATCTCTACTACCTCAAGAAGATCACCTTCGCCTCGCAGGGGCGGCGCTTGCTGCTCAAAAACCCCGCCAACACCGGACGGATCAGCGTCCTGCTGGATATGTTCCCGGAGGCCAAGTTCGTCCACGTCTGCCGTAACCCCTACACGGTGTACAGTTCCACGATGCACTGGCTAGATAAAGAGATGGCGCCGACGGCGCTGCAAAATGTGGACAAGTGCGCCATTCGAGAGAATGTGTTGATCAACTATGAGAAGTTGACGAAGAAATATCTCGAAGAAAAGGGATTAATCCCGGCAGATAATCTGGTGGAGGTCAAATATGAAGAAGCGGAGGCCGATCCCTGGGGCGAGATCGAACGCATCTACAACGCCTTTGATCTATCCTTCGATGAGCAGGCGCGCGCGGGCGTCGCTCGATATTTAGCCTCCATCGATGATTATCAGAAGAACGTCTATCAATTAGATGCGGTGGCCCTCCGGGAAATCACGGAGGCGTGGGGATTCGCCGCCCGTCTGTGGGCGTACGATCCGCCGCCAGCTCAGTGAGCGACGTTGGTTATTCTCATCAAAAGAGGACGTTACGCAGAGAAATTCCTTTCTCTGGACATCTCTGTGAAAAACCCGCGAAGGTCTTGAGCTACCAAATCAACAGCAACTGCAAGGAGATTATCACTGTATGAGCACCCAGACCCAATCCTTCCGCAAACCTCAAGTTCCCTGGCTCGTGAAAGTAATCTACGGCAGCGGTGAGTGGGGCGTAGGGACATTTAACACGCTGCGCCTGATCTTCTACGCTATCTTCCTCACCGATGTCGTCGGCTTGGAACCGCGCTTGGCATCCTTCGCCGCGTTCATTGGTATCATCTGGGACGCGATTAACGATCCAGTGGTCGGGGTGCTGAGCGACAAGGTGAAAAGTCGCTGGGGGCGCCGCCGGCCTTTCCTGCTCTTCTTCGCCGCGCCCTATGGGCTGGCGTTTATGATGTTATGGTGGGCGCCGTCCTGGGAACATCAGGGGCTGTTGATGCTCTACGTGATGATCGCCTACGCGCTGAGCGACACCTTCCAGACCTTGGTGATCGTGCCGTTTCACGCGCTCACCCCGGAGATGACCACGAATTACGACGAACGCACATCGCTGGCCAGCTACCGGATGTTCTTCAACTTATTAGCCTCGATTTTGACGGCGGTCGCCGCGCCGATGGTCATTGACGCGACGATGGCCGGCGGCGGCACACAACAGCAAGGGTATCTGTTAGCCGCCACCCTCCTTGGCCTTTCGTCGATTTTTCCCTACCTGTTGATTTTCGCCACGGTACGCGAACGGACACGGGTCGAGACCGTCGAGATTGCCTCACTCCGCGAGACGATGCGGATCGCGTGGCGGAACATCCCCTTTCGCTATGCGACGATGATCTACATGCTCAACTGGGTCACATTTGACCTGATTGGCGCGGTATTGCCGTACTTCCTGGTCTACTGGATCGGCGGCGGGGATTTGATGGTCGCGGCGCCGGGCTTGGGCATTCCGCTCGAATCAGGCGTGCTGGGCGTGATGTTGATCACGGCCACCTGCGCGCTGCCGTTCTGGACGTGGCTGGCGCATCGACTGAGCAAGCGGATCGCCTATATGATCGCCATCGGCAGTTGGGCCGTGCTCTTGCTGCTGATGACTTTCGTGCCGCCCCAAAACTACACGCTCACTCTGATCTTCGCCGCGCTGATCGGCGTCAGCGTCTCGGCGGGGCATGTCCTGCCGGACGCCATCTTCCCCGACGTGATCGATTGGGACGAGTTGCGCACGGGCGAACGTCACGAGGGGGTTTACTACGGAGCAAAGAACTTCATCCGCAAGTTGACGACCGCGTTCGCGATCTTCCTCACGCTACAGGCATTGGGCTGGTTAGGGTATCAGGCGCCGCCGGAGGGCGCGCTTATCTTCTCACAACCGCCAGCGGCGATTTTGGGCATTCGCGCGCTCATCGGCCCGATCGGGGCTGGGCTGCTGATAGTGACAATGGTCGTGACGTGGTTCTATCCCATCACGCGCCGGCGCTACCATCGCATTCAGCGCCTCTTGGCGAAGCGTCAGGCCCGCGAGCCGGAGATGCGCCCCGTCAGTCCCGCGCCACGCGCTTGAGCAGCCCGATGGTCCCCAGCAGCAACTCGTCAGCGCCATGGGGATGCCGATGTAGCGGAAGGATTCGCCGCTGCCCAGCGCGATCTCGCGCGCGGTCTCGGCCTCACGATGCCGGCTACCAGCCCGCCGATGATGAAGCCGGCCAAGTCACCGGACACTTCTTAGCTCACGGATAATCACGGATTAACCCAGATATTTTTTGATTTTTATCTTGCGGGAATAGTTATAACAGGAATACCAAGGCCAAAAATTTGGCCTTAAACTCGTCCCCATAGATGTGAGGGGTAAAAACACGCGCCAAGCTGGAGAGCTTCACCGGCGGAAGATATAAAAATCCGTAGCTAGAACGTATTTTAGGATTTGACAAAATCCGCTTGACAGAATTTCCATAATGTTGTCTAGCGTAAACGGGGAGATGAAGCTGTATGCCAAGTCGCGGAGATGACCGGCGCATATCTCCGAAGGTTGCTCATCGACGGGAAGCTGAAGGGTGAAAAACGCGGACGCGATTGGTTTATCGAGGATGAGGATGCGCGGGAATGGCTGGCCGCTCGAGGGATTGAGTTGCCAGAGGAAACATCATCGCAAGACGATTGATCAGTAGGTAGAAAGCAAATGAGGCCGCTCGCCTTGGGAAGCTGCGCGGCCCCATT
>JBKHCQ010000148.1:0-8438 GCA_046541755.1 Anaerolineales bacterium
TTTGCAAAACTTGACATTCATCTCCTAAGAAGTTACGATTATCTTACACATCTTAG
This sequence comes from Anaerolineales bacterium, assembly GCA_046541755.1. GTDB lineage: Bacteria > Chloroflexota > Anaerolineae > B4-G1 > SLSP01 > JAAAOZ01. The sequence continues at coordinate 57 of JBKHCQ010000148.1, forward strand.
GAGATTTTTTATGACATTTGGAGAGAGGAGTTGAGTATGGATAGTGTGTTAGTGGGTCTTGATCCAACCATAAAGGATAAATTGCAGCATCTGACCGAAAATGAGCGCGCCGCTCTGGAAGCGTTCGTCTCACGGCTGCATCAGCACTATGGGGATGATGTGTTGCGTGTGGATCTGTTCGGCTCCAAGGCGCGGGGTGATTTTGACGCGGAATCAGACATCGATGTGTTGATTGTCGCGCGCTTTCCTGAAGATGAACATTGGAAGCACTGGAAACAGATCACCGACATCGCATGGGATGTGGAACTTGAGTATGGCATTGTGATGTCGACGGTTATCAAGACCCCCGTTGAATTCAATCGGATGCAACGCGACCGGCTGCTTCTCTATCGGAACATCGAAGAGGATGGAATAACGCTATGGATGACGCAACGCGACGCGCCTATGTACAAGTTCGCTTAGCAAAAGCGCGGGATGACTTAAAAACGGCCCGTGATGATTTGGCGCACGGACATTACCGAGGTGCGATCAATCGCGCGTACTACACCATCTTCCATACAGCCTCGGCTGTCTTGCTATGGCATAACATTGAACGTGCCCGACATTCTGGCATTCAATCCTCTTTTGGTGAGTTTTTGATCAAACCCGGCGCCATCGAGGCGGAATATGGGAGGATGTACAGCCGGGCGCGGAAAGCGCGCGAGAAACATGATTATGACTTGGATGCGGTTTGGCCCTCAAGGGAGGAAGCTGAACAAATTGTCGCAGATGCAGAGCGCTTTGTTGCTCGCATAGAATGCTATCTGCGTGGAGAAGGAGCAATATCGAGTTGATCCAGGAACGAAGCGCCAAATACACAAAGATAAGGGCGTCATATAGCCAAGTTTCAGCCAACGTTCAACCTGTAACTTGCAACTTTCAACTTTCAACTAACTTTCTAGGAGGATACGTGACTTTTTTGCAGAATCTTTTCGGACCGCCGTCCGTCGAGCAACTGGAAGCTGAGGGGGAGGTCGATGAGTTGATTAGGACGCTGTCGGAGCGCCGCGAGCAAACCTGTGCCGCGATAGCGGCGTTGGGGCGGCTGGCGGATGCTCAGGCCGTGGATCCGCTGGTGGCCGTTTTGGACGACGACGTGCGCGAGACCGCGATTGCGGCGCTGGGCGAGATCGGCGATGCGCGCGCGGTCGAGCCGCTGGCCAAGCTGCTGGTGAACGAATCCCCGCCGATTCAGCGCGCGGCGGCGCGTGCACTGGGAAAAATAGGCGATCCCCAGGCGATAGCCTCGCTGGTGAATGCGGTTCACGAGGGCGCTGCGCCCAAAGTCGCTGCCCAGGCCATCGTCCAAGCCAGTGCAGAGCCGGTCAAGCACCTCGCGCCGATGCTCCAAGCGCAGGATATGAGCGTGCGCTGGGCGGCGGCGGAAGCATTGAGCGAGGTCGGCGCGCCCGCTGTGCCCTCGCTGGTGGATATGCTTCAAGACGCGGATAGCGGCGCGCACGCTCCGGCGGCCTGGGCGTTGGGCGAGATCGAGGATCCGCGTGCGGTTTCGCTGTTGATCGAACTCCTGGATCACCCGAAAGCGAAGGCGCGTCAAGTCGCTGCCGTGGAATTGGGGCGAATGGGGGACGAGCGCGCCGTCGAGCCACTCAGCAAAGCCTTGGACATAGAACAGGACGAGGAGGTCCGCGAGGCGCTGGTCGATGCGTTGGAGGCTATCACCGGAGACTCGTAGGAATGAGCAATTTACTACCTTCCGGGAAGCTGTTGTAACATTTTATCAAGCTGTCATCATCTGATTAAGCCAGTTCATCTTGTAATCTTAGAGCATTCGCAGCTTCCCGGAAGGTTTGTCAATGTGAGGAGTTAATAATGTCCCGCATCAAAATCACCAATAATTTGAGAATCGACGAGCGAAATATCGATTACGCTTTTGTGCGCGCGTCGGGGCCGGGCGGCCAGCACGTGAACAAGACCGCGACGGCGGTCCAATTGCGCTACGACGTCAATAATTCGTCGCTGCCGGCGGATATGCGCCAGCGATTGGCCGATCTGGCGGGGAATCGGATGACCCAGGACGGCACGCTGATCATCGAATCGAGCGAGTACCGCTCCCAGACGCGCAATCGCGACGCCGCGCGTCGCCGGCTGATCAAGATGCTGCGCAAGGCGGCCCAGAAGCCCAAGCGCCGGCGCGAGACCAAGCCGCCCAGGTCGGTGGACGAGCGGCGATTGGAGGACAAACAGCATCGCAGCCGCATCAAGAAACTACGAAAACCGCCCAAAATCCGCCGCTATTGATGTTGCTCTACCATTCGATTCGACACTTTACAGCTTTGTTATTTGTTGTTTTGTTGCTTTGCCGCTTTGCTGGTTTAAATACGGAAGGAGTTTGCATCCTATGAGTGTTCAAGAAACTGTGAGAATTTTGCGGGAATTTGAGGAGACGGAAGGGGAAACGTTGCGCGCCCAGTATGGCGCGGAGGCCGTCGCTGTGGCGGAGGATCTGGCGCGCGTGCTTGACGGCCGATTGCAATCCGAGTCTACGCGGCGCGGGACGATATCGCCCTACGAATCACTGTGGCCCGCATTCCAGGCTGATCCAGTGGACGTCGAACCCAAGTTGATCGGCGCTTTAGAGGCGATGATCGAAGCCGATCCGGCGCTAGGCCAGCGGCTCAACGCCTTTATCGAGGAATTCCATCGCGCCATCGCGTCTGAGAATCGCGAGGAGGCCAATCTGATCGGGGAGAACGTGACCGCCACGGACGTCGTGCCCGACACCACCATCACGGCGGGCGAGCGCTACAACCAGGGCGAGGGCGAATATCTCTACGGCAACGTCAAGGGCGGCGCGGAGGCGTTGGGCGCCAACGTCGGCGTCACCGAGGTGAATCCTCAAGAAGGCGCGCGCACGCGCATCCGACCTGACGAGGCGGCTACCGTGCCGGAATTCTTCGGTCACCTCGACGCCAGCATCGACACGCATCCCGACCTCGCGGCGGAGGAGAAATCGGAGCTGCACCGGGCGTTGCATCAGGTACAGGCGTTGATGGATCAGGGGGAGGCGGCGGATGTCTCCGAACTGAAGGCTACGCTGCGCCGGATGGGTGAAATCTCGCCCGATATTTTGGATGCCACGCTGGAAGGGCTGCTGAACTTCGTCTCCTCTTGGGTGGATGACGTCATCGATGCGTTGCGGGAGATGCACGTCCGCCGCGAACAGGAATGAGGGGAATAGTGGTCTCTTACCTTACGGGCCTCATCTAACGTCAGAAATCGGGAGAAGTATCTTGACCAAGGTATTCCTGAGAAAACTCGATGAGATTCAACCCAGCCAATTATTTATCAATTCTAGCAAGCTTTCTCGGATCATGGAGAGATTTCATCCCCCGACGCCTGAATCCCTTACCCCCATCCCGGTGAAGGCATTGGATGACCGTGTGATCTTCACAGATGGTCACACGCGGGCTTTCGCAGCCTTGTTACGTGGCGTTTCAGAGATCCGGGTTTTCTGGGATGAGGATGCGTTGGACTGGGAGGCTTATCGAATCTGCGTGGAATGGTGCGAGACCGAGGGTATTTTTACCATCGCCGATCTGAAAGATAGGGTCATATCGCCGGGTGAATATGAGGCGCTGTGGCTTGATCGCTGCCGAGAAATGCACCAAGCACTGGAAGAGATGCGGTCTGGACGCCGGTAAACAGGATGAAAAATTGACCTACAGGGATGCAATGGAGGCAATTATATGACGAAACGAAAAATTCAAGGCGTGACGATTGAATGTGTGCAAGGGAACATCGCACATCAGCCGGAGATGGACGCCGTGGTGAACGCGGCGAACGCGGAGTTGCGCATCGGCGGCGGGGTGGCCGGCGCGATCCACCGCGCGGCGGGGCCGGGATTGGAGCGGGAGTGTCGCCCACTCGCGCCGATCCAACCGGGGCAGGCCGTGATCACCGGAGCGCACGATCTGCCCAATCGCCACGTGATCCACTGCCTCGGCCCAATCTACGGCGTGAACGAGCCGGCCGATGCGTTGTTGGCCTCGTGCTATAAAAACGCGCTCTGCCTGGCCGAACAGAACGACATCCAGTCGATAGCCTTCCCGGCCATATCGACGGGCGCCTTCGGCTACCCGGTGGAACCGGCGGCGCGGGTGGCCTTCCAGGCGGTGCTCGATATGCTGCCGCAGCTATCCTCCGTCGCACATATCCGGTTCGTGCTCTTCAGCCCATCGGATTTACGCATCCATGAGCAGGCGCTCGATGAATTGACGGCGTCGGATGCTATCGAGTGAGCTGGGAGGAGTATCTTGGCCAAGATATTCCTGAGAAAACTCGATGAAATTCAACCCATCCTGTTGTATATCAGCTAACGTACTGGACTTCCGGGACGTTGATTGTATTATCTGGTTGAGCAACCGAGAAACGCGATGATGGCTGCACCCATCGCAATTGCAGATTGGTATTAGCATAAACTATGAAATGAGAGTGAGGCGCTTATGCTTACCGTGGAAATCAATGATCGCTCTTTAGAGCAACAGATAACGGAACTACTTAATCAGCACTTCAACGGTAACGTCGAGAAAATGTTACAAGAGCTGGTTCATATCTATACGACCCAACATAACCGGCTTAAATATAGCGGGATATTGAAATGGGAAGAAGAGGGCTTGGCTTATCAGAAGGCACTGCGCAATGAGTGGCAATAGAATTTTGTTGGACACCAATGCGTTCATCTATTTCTTCGAGGGTAGAAAAAAGATCACGGAATTAGTGGTACAGACACCTGAGATTTATTACTCGGTTATCTCAGAAATTGAGTTATTGTCGGCCACACACCTAACTGAACTAGAACTCGTTCAAATCCAAGACTTTTTATCTTTCTGTCATTGCATAGACTTGCGGTCTGATATCGTTGCCCGAACCATAGAAATACGGAAGCAATACAACTTTAAGATCCCAGATGCCATCATAGCCGCGACAACCTTGAATCTGGCAATCCCTCTGGTCTCGGCTGACGTAGCTTTCCAAAGAGTAGCTGGATTGCAACTGATTGCGGATATTCTGACATAGCCACCTGTGTCATATTTGGTCTTATTTGCCCGCGTATCCGTTCTATTCGCTTCATCTGCTTCATCTGCTGAGATAAAGGATAAAACTGCCCGGTAGTAGATATATCCTTTAGGATGTGCGTATATGCCCAAGAAACTGATCGAGTTGCGTGAGATTGCCTTTGAACCCCAAGACAGTGAGATCTTCAAAATCCCCGATGTCAAAACCCGCATCGCCACGCTGCAAAACTACTTCTTCCCTCGGATGGAAATGTTGCTCCGGCACACTCTTAAATGGGTGCAGAAAGTGTATGAGGTCAATCCCTATGAGCGGATGACGTTTGCGTATCGGCCCAGCAATAGAAAAAATGCGAAAGTTACCCACTTCCGCCCAGAGGTCTATGTGGGGATTTGTGGTAAACGGATAATCGACGAGGTGCTGATCACCAAACATCGGGATGGTACACCTTATCACTATCATGCGACTTATCTTACCTACACGGTGTATCCAGCGGGTTATATGGGCGTTGAGTTGGATCCCTACCGTTATCATGTGGATGAAAATTTGGCAGATATCGTCGCCAAAATGATCCGCGAACACACGGATACGCTTTGGCCTATCCTTTCTATGAATCGCATCGCCTATCGTGCAATCTATGATAGAGATAACCACAGATTCGGCGGCCCGGAGGATGCATTTTCGCTTGCTGATGATGGGAGCGGTGGATGGCTTACTTCTGCTTACCATTATTTCCCGGTAGATATCGAACACGGCTTATATGCACTGATATCGGCCTTTGTTACCCTGTATCCCATCATCGATTCCATGGTCTTGATTGAGAAGGGCAAACCCCCACGTTTGGGAGAGATGTTAGCCAAGTTGCAGGCATGGTATCTGAGGCCGCAGGATGAATCGCCGCCCGGAGATGACGAAGAGACGGTTAAGCCAGGCCAGGTGGATGATGAAACGGTCATCGAGATACCAGAACTGGACAGTTATACATATGTGCGCGCCGGACTGTGGTGGGAGGTGTTAGCCAGGGATAACTGGACGTGTTGCAGTTGCGGGCGCTCCACCAAACAGGATGGGGTTATATTGCACGTCGACCATATTGTACCGCGATCCAAGGGCGGTACGGATGAGATAGACAACCTCCAAACCCTGTGTAGCAAATGCAACATCGGTAAAAGCAATCGGGATGACACCGATTTGCGCCATATGCGGTGTTCGCACCGATAACCTCCCAACGCAATTCCAACGTTCCCAACCAACTTCATCATCATTCCTGACGGTATCCCGCCTCCAACGGCGGGATTTTTTGGTATGGTAAGGATGAAGGGCGCGTTGGTCCGCGTTGATTCAAGTTCAATATCCACACAATTTTAGATCGGGAGGCTAATGATGCGATACGAAAAAATCGAAGATATGTCACAAACCTTGCAAGATGTGCTCCCAGAAGAGGCGCAAGAGATTTACCTGGAGGCCTATCAGGAATCTTGGGACTCCTACAAGGAGCATATGGGTGGTGAATTAGACCGAGCTGCGGTCGCGCACCGCGATGCGATGCACGCCATCAAGCAGGAGTTCGTGGAGGACAAAGAGAAAGGCGAGTGGCATCGCAAGGGCGAGGAGCCGGAAGATATGGGGAAGGAGAAGGGCGAGGATCCACTTTCTGACCTGGCGGATGAGGTCTTCTCTCCGCTATCTTAAGAACTACCGCTGATCCCACGTCGGCGCCTGGGGCATCTCGTCTCTGGCGTCGACTTTTTATGCAGAGGGATAGGGGCGACGAACAGGCATGAGGAGGACTTGTGACCATATCCAATTGGCAAGAGATCCTGGCCCCGTACATTCGGGCCATCGAAAAGCGCTACGATAAGCTTAAATACCGGCTCTACTACGCGCTGGGCGGCCCCGGCCCGATCAAGATCACGCCCTACCGCGGCTTTGGCACGGCGGAGTCGCTCTATCTCAAGGGCCGGGTCCTGGAAGATCGCGGCGTCACGGAGGCGACGACCGAGGATAGCCTCTGGCAGAATCTGCTCAACACCTACAAGCGCCTCGATAGCCGCGAGGCGCCCCACGCGCGCTTGCGAGCGCAGCTTGTATCGCAGCCGGAGGTCGCCGCCGAGATCGAGGCGGACGAGGAGGGGATGTTCGAGGTGTGGCTCCATCCCCAAGCACCGCTGCCAACGGATCGCTTGTGGCATCCGATAGATCTGGAGCTACGGACGCCGCAATCCGATGCCCAAGACGGCCCCGCGCGGGCCACCGGCGAGGCGCTCGTGCCGCCACCCTCCGCCGAGTATGGCGTCATCAGCGACATCGACGACACCCTCCTCCAAACCGACGCCGTCAATCTCCTGCGGATGGCGCGCACGGTCTTCTTCGAGAATGCGCACACGCGCTTACCCTTCCCCGGCGCGGCGGCCTTCTATCGCGCGCTGCACGCCGGCGCCCAGGGCGAGGCGCAAAATCCACTCTTTTATGTCTCGAACAGTATGTGGAATCTCTATGACCTGCTCTCCCAATTTTTTCACCTGCACGACATTCCCATCGGCCCGCTGCTCTTCCTGCGCAATTGGGGCGTCTACGAGGACGAGATTCTGCCGCTCGATCATCAAAAGCACAAACTGCCCATCATCCGGCAGATTTTGGAGTTTTACGAGGACTTGCCCTTTATCTTGATCGGCGATAGCGGCGAATCGGACCCGGAGATCTATCACCAGATCGTCGATGAGTACCCGGAGCGGATTCTGGCGATCTACATTCGGAACGTCAGCCCCGATCTGGGGCGGCCCGAGGCGATCCGCGCCTTAGCGGAGGAGGTCGTGGCGGCGGGTAGTGCGCTGGTGTTGGCGGAGGACAGCTTGGCGATGGCGCAGCACGCGGCCCGCGAGGGCTGGATCGCCTCGGAGGCATTGCCCGCCATCGAGGCCGCGAAAGAGAAGGACGAGGGGCCGCCCACGGAATTCGAGGAGCTGCTATCCACCGTCGCCGCCGGGGAAGAAGAAGAGGCCGAGGCGCCCACCGTCGTCGTCCAGGGGGAAGGGGAAAAATAAACTCCCAACTAGCTACGGAATTTCTCTGTGTATCTCTGCGAAAAAACTCCGTGAATCTCAGGGTAATTTTCGATTCTGACATCGAGTTGGAGAACTTTTCTGCTAGAAGAACTGAAAAAACCCCAAAATCCGTGAAAATCCGTGAGCCATTTTCTGATAGCGTCTGGTGACCAGGGTCTCCAACCAAAATCCAATTCTAGATAACCAAATCCAACTCTACCTTCAACCCACGCCAAAAGCTCCCGGCCGGATTTATTGTTAG
>JBKHCQ010000149.1:0-8351 GCA_046541755.1 Anaerolineales bacterium
ATCTACCGTGGGCATAGTTTGGCCTTTCGTTTGTTTTTTCTTGGCTTTTCCACTTAGCTTTTCCACTTGGCTTTTGCTACGTTGGTTTTTGAGCTATGACAGAGGCATAAAAAGCAATGAGCGCATGGATGGGAAATCCTCCATGCGCTCAAAAGGTGGTCGGGGCGCGCGGATTTGAACCGCGGACCTCACGGACCCGAACCGTGCGCGCTAAACCAAGCTGCGCTACGCCCCGAACGCTTCGCATTATACCGTACTTCGCTGGATTGGCAAGTTGAATTCCGGGTGTGCTTGATCGTGGGAAAAGACGAACTCGCGCCACCTGCGTCTGCGGATAAATCGCAGGCTAAAAGCTGAAGTCGGCTAAAGGCCGACTGAAAGCCAGAAATCCACGAGGAAATCGAGTCAACTTTAGTTGACTTGCGCTTAGTAGCCGGGGATTTCAATCCTCGGCGTGGGGCGCGGCGGGATGCTTTTCGACGGTCAGCTGTAAAACGGCGCCCCTCACGCCGGCGCGGATTGCTTCATCTGGCTGGAGGAGGGGTGCTCGGCCGGCGGCGCGGCGGCGGGCCGGCCGGACGCGAAGTCGTGATCGGGGAGGATGTCCTCCGCGTTGCGTACCACCGGGCTGAGATAGCCGGCCAGCGCCAGCAGTGCGCCGACGATCCCGCCTAAGAACATCATCAGGGCCATGCCCGCGCCTGGCCCGGCGCCGATGAGGCCGCCGAAGATGGGCGCCAGCGCGCCATCGGGCATCATCGCCGGCTCGAAGTAGGCGTCGGCTACCGGCCCGATCCAGATCATCGCGAACGAGGTGGGAAATTGAGCGATCAAGCGCCGCGTGGAGAAGACGCGCCCCTGCACATCGGGCGGGACTTTGGCCTGCCAGATGGCCTGGTTGGCGCCATTGACGATGGGCAGGAAGAAGGAGACGATGAAATAGGCGATGGCCCAGAGGGGCAGCGCGCGCCCGATCCCTAACAGGCTTTGCCCGAAGATGCGCAAGATCGCCAGGCCCAGCAATACGCCGTGGATGCGACGTCGAGGGCCGCCCCACACACTGAGCACCAGCCCGCCGACCAGCCCGCCGATGGCGCCGATGGACATCACGGAGCCTAACAGCAACTCGTTGTTGCCCGTGCGCGCTAAGATCATCGGCGAGAGCAGGACGACCATAACCGGGTAGCTGAAGAGGTTTTTGGAGAAGAAGACTAACTGAATCCCCAGCAGGCTGGGCCGTTCGAAGATGTACTGGAAGCCGTAGCGGATCTCCTGCCAGAGGTTTCCTTGCCCATCGCGTCCGGCGGCGGAGACCTTGGGTTGGGGGATCAGAATGAAAAGCAGCGAACCGACGGCGGCCAAGCAGGTGGCGATGTCGATGAGCATCACGCCGTCGATGCCGATGGTATGGATGAGAGCGGCGGCTAAGATGGGGCCGAAGATGTTGGAGGCCGGGCCGGTCAGCCACATCATGCCGTTGGCGCGCGCGTAATGGCGCTTGGAAACTATCGTCGTGATCGCGGCGGAGTAGGCGGGGAATTGAAAGGCGGCAAACATCCCGTTGAAGGCGTTGGCGACGTAAAGGTGCCAGATGGCGAGGTTGCCGCTCCAGAAGAGCAACAGCAAGGCCAGCGTGGAGAGCGCGGCTGCGATATCGCTGAGCATCATCACCAGCTTGCGATTCCAGCGGTCGACCAAAGCGCCGGCGATGGGAGATAGAAAAATCGTCGGCGCGAATCCAAAGAGCGTGGTCAGTGAGAGCGCGGTCGCTTGCCCCGTCTGCTCCCACGCCCACAAGCTGACCGCAAAGGTCGTCATCTGGCTGCCCAATAATGAGATGATTTGTCCGATAACGACGATGGTGAACGCTTTGATCCCGGTCGGCTGCTTGATCTTCATTTTCAGGCTCCTTGTGATGGCTTGATGAAGTGCAATCTAACTATAATTATACCTTTTATTCTCGCATAGATGCGATAAAAAGCAACCCCGCAAGGTATATCAGAACCTTGCGGGGTTGGTCTGCTAATCGAATTGCCCTCGGGATGAGGGCTTGGAGCTTCAGCCTTCTATCGACGTAGATCGGCGCATATCAGGAGAGTTCGGTTAGCTCGCCCGTGGCCGTGTAGATGATGCGCTCGCAGACGTTGGCGACGCGATCCGCCGCGCGCTCCAGGTTGTGCGCGACCCACAAAAGATAGTTGGCCTGCTCCAGGCAACTGGGATCGGCCAGAATGTAGGTCATCAGCTCGCGGTAGACCTGGTTGTAGAGGGCATCTACCTCATCATCTGATTTGGGAATCTCGTAGGCCGCCTCGGTGTCTAACCGCACGAAAGCGTCCAACGCCCGATGGAGCATCGAGCGGGCTTTCTCGGCCATCTGCGGGACATCGATGAGGGGCTTCAGTAGGGGCTGGTCCCCGATGAGGATATTGACCTTGGCGATGCCTTTGGCGTAATCCCCGATGCGCTCCAACTCGGTGCTGATCTCCATCATCGCGCCTAAGATGCGCGCGTCACGCGCCATAGGCTGGTGAAGCGCGATCACCGTCATGGTGTGATCCTCGATGGTGAAGCGCAGTTCGTTGATCCGTTTATCGTGCTCAATCAATTTCCTGGATCCCTCCAAATCGCGCTGTTTGAGAAGATCGACGGAGGTGATGAGTGCGTCTTCGACCATGCTACCCAATTTCAGAACTTCATCTTTGAGGCTTTGCAGCTCTCGATCCAATGTTTCTCGAGGTTTAGCTCGCATTATTCTGCTCCCTTCAGGCTAAATTTAAGGTTAGAGATTGGCTCTTCTTCATCCGGTTGCCAATTTTCCACATAGGTTACGACGCGCCTGCGGATGGCGTCGCGAATGACGCGAAAGGCCGCCCGCTTTTCCTCGGGAGAGCCTTCGACGGCGGCCGGGTCGGGGAAGCCGATGTGCTTGACTTCGCCGTCGCCCAACCAGGTGGGGCAATTCTTCGCCGCGTTGTCGCAGACGGTGATGACCAAATCGAAGTCGATGTGGCGAAATTCAGCGACGGATTTGGAGCGCTGGTCAGAGATGTCGATGCCCAACTCTTCCATGACCTCGATGGCCTGCGGGTGGACGTAGCCCGATGGCTGGGTGCCGGCGGAGTAGGCCGTCCATTGATCGCCCAAGAGATGGTTGATCAAGCCCTCGGACATCTGACTGCGCGCCGAATTACCGGTGCATAAGACAAGTACTTTACGTTGAACGTTTTGTGTGTGGTTCATCCAAACCTCCCGGTGATGTAATCCTCTGTGCGTTGCTCGCTGGGATTAGTGAAAATCTTATTGGTATTATCAAATTCGTTTAGGATGCCGGCAGGAAGTAGATGGTAGCTGCCGCCCAAGGTGACGGAGAAGACGGCAGTCTCGCTGAAGAGGCCACCCGACGCTCAACGCTCTGTGCGTGATAATACCGGGCAACACCGAAGCGGCTTCATAGATAGAGACATAGATAGAGACATAGATATGCGATGCGTTTGCCAGCCGCTGGCGCCTTCTGCGCCTTCCATCGTAACATACATCGTTTAACGACTTTTGAAAGAAAGGTTAAGGGTTTGTTAAAGATCGTGGGCTTTTTAGAAATTCACCGAGTGTAGTTACCTACGCCCCGCCCATCCACACTCCGTAACGACATAAAAAGGTCTGTGATCTCCACAAACGCGCACATCTTCGTTGCTTTTGGAGCCGCCCAGGAAGTTGTCCGGCGAAATCCAAAAGACCCGAAAATCCGCTCACAGCTTCCCGGAAGATGATTTACGTCTCATTTCTCGGCGTCAACGGCAGCGAGAAAAAGAAGGTGCTGCCGCTGCCCTCGATGCTTTCGGCCCAGATATTGCCCCGATGTCCTTGGACGATGTGTTTGGCGATAGACAGCCCCAGGCCCGTCCCCTCGTCGGCGCGGGCCTGATCAGTCTTGTAGAAGCGCTCGAAGATGCGGTCCAGATCCTTGGCGGGGATGCCCACGCCGGTATCTGTCACGCCGATGACGATGCGCGCTCCTTTATTATGATCCTGTACTTGCTCAACCTGCGCGAAGAGCGTCACCGCGCCGTGGGGCGGTGTGAATTTGATCGCGTTGTGGAGCAGGTTGGTGATAACCTGATGGATGCGTTGGGCGTCGGCCATTGCCAGAGGCATGTCGTTATCTTTTGGGGGGAGCCTCATCTGGTACGTGAGCTGCTTATTCTGGGCCTGCGGGCGCATCCGCTCGAATGGCTTCTGGAGCAATGCCCGCACCGGCGTCGGCTTGATCTCCAGCGGCGCCTTGCCCGATTCGATGCGCGAAAGCTCCAGCAACTCCTCCACCATCTGCGTGAGCGCGTGCAACTCATTCTCCATGTGGGTCAAAAAGCGCCGGGCCAGGGCCGGTTGCTCGATAGCCCCATCCTGAAGCGTCTCCACGACCAATGAGAGGGAAGCCAGCGGCGTGCGCAACTCGTGGGAGATATTGCTGATGAAATCGCGCCGCACGGTCTCCAGGCGGCGAATCCGGGTCAGGTCCTGCAGGATGACCAAGATGCGTGAGGCTTCCTCATGTGCGATGGGTGTAGCAATTGCTTGGAGGAATGCGCCGCCGGGCCCGGTCTCGATGGTCGCCATCTGCTCGCTATCGCTCCGGGAGCAGCGTTGCCATAGATCGCTCAACTGGTGATTGTGAACGATCTGCGCGAAGGTGCTTCCGATGACCTCTGTCTCGCTTGTATCATCGATATGGAGTATCTGCCGGGCCGCCGGATTGATCCCCGTCACTGCGCCATGAACGTCGGTGATGAGTACGCCATCGGCCATGTTATTGAGCACGGCGGAGATGCGCGCGCGCTCCCGGCCCAACCGGGCGACCTGATCGCGCAGTTGGTCGGCCATGTGATTAAATGCGCGCGTGAGCTGCCCGATCTCATCCTGGGTGAGGACCAGCATTCGCACGCCGAGATCGCCCTCCGCCATCCGATCGGCGACGTAGGTGAGTTGGCGGATCGGCCGCACCATACGTGAAGCGATGTAGGTGTTCAACGCGATGGCCAGCAGCGCGATGACCAACCCGGTGGCCATAATGGTGCGGCTTAACTGGCGCACGTTCTCTTCGATGCGATTGAGCGGGAAGGCGATGCGGACAAAGCCCAAAATCTCGCCGCGCGCCACGGGCGCGGCGGCGTACATCACCTCCGTGTTTTGCAGGCGGCTGAAGCGGAACGCGACGCCCTTGCCGTTCTTGATAGCCGCTTGAATTTCCGGGCGATGGCGCTGATTGTCCATCGTCGCCGCATCGGCGTGCGATTCGCCCAACACCGTGCCATCCGCGCCGATGATTGTGATGCGCTCGCCGGAGCTGACGCCCCACTGGCGCGCCTGCGCCTTGATGGCTGGCCGATCCGGCGCGGCAGGATCGGCCAGCGCTTCCGCGACGCTGCCCGCCATCAATCTCGCCTCGGCCAGCAAGTGCGATTCCATATCGGCCAGGCGAACATCGCGCACGTAATTGGAGAGGTAGAGACTCGCCCCCAGCGTGATGATCAGGATAATGATCGCGTACGGTATTGTGATACGCCATCGAATGGATGAAAACATAATCTTGTTAGATCTAACCTTGACCCTCGCGAAGATTGCGGGTCTCTCTTGTTGCCAATGGACTCTGGCGAATTTTTGATGATGGGGAAATGATCTAAGACATCCGATTTTTCGTTGACGATGTGGGGAATTTTATCCCGAAACCGGTGTAAAAGAGTATCGTACCCTAATTCAAGACGCAAAAATCGGATGTCTGTTGTGACTGTTCCGACTAGAGATCCGCCCCTCGTTTCCCGCCGATCTCGATCTGCTCCCACGCCGCCACCACCGCCACGGTGATGATCGCGGACGCTGCCGCCTCTGGCAACCCGTTCCCCACGATGATGGCCGGCAGCGCGGCCCACGGCAAATAGCTCAGCAGCCCGATGACGCCCAGCACCAGCAGCGTGTTCGTCAAACTGCCCGCGATCCCGGCGGCGATGAGCGCCGGCACGGGCCAATTCCTGAACGCGCGCCACACCAGCCACGCCACCGGCCCGATGAATAAGCGGGGGAGAATCGACAGCAGTGGATTGGTGAACCACACATCCGTCGGCCCCGTGGGCGCGATGGCCGCCTGGAGCAGACTGAAGCCGCCGAAGATCAGTCCAATCGCCACGCCGACGACCGGCCCTTCGATCACCGCGCCGATGATCACCGGCACATGCATAATCGTCAGCGCCGCGCCCGTGATCCAGGGAATAAAGCCCCAGTGCGTCCAGCCCAACAGCGCGGAAATCGCGCCCAACACCCCGGCGATAACAATCTTACGGGTTCGATCCGACATTGTATCCTCCTGGAAAATAGTTCAAAGGTATAAGTTGCAAGTTACTTATACTTATTATAACAGCCTCGGGGCGATTCGCGAATCATTGCGGTTCGTCAGGAATTCGCCGGGTGTAAAATCATGCTCTCCCCATCCGCAACCTAGTAACGACATAAATAGGGAGGATGTCCGGCAAAATCCCAAAGGCCCATCATTGCATCGTGGTAAAATCCAACTATACTATGAATGCCTTTTGAGACTCTACTGAAAGAACTCTAAAAATCCGATTTTTTAGAAATTTACTACTAGATGTAGGTTTTTCGCGCGTGAATTTCATATATGTAGTAGGTTGCGTGCGTAAAAATCGGATTTTTGACCTTTTCTCAGGGGAATCTTTTGAGAATTGAGGATAGTGACGCGAGCAACCGCAAACTTTGAGATTTCATAGTTCCGTGGTGTTCTTGTAATCAAAGAAAAGTTGACTATCGCTCTTCTCGTGATATAGTATATCTTAGTGATATAGGTTGATATATAATAAGATGTACTTGGGACACAAGGTCGGAGGTGACGGTGGCTAGGTTTGACGTGGGGGATGCTGTGATTCACCCGCTTCACGGGGCAGGCATTGTCGTCGGGTTTATGGAGTTGAATCAATCCGAGGACGATGACGTGCGCTACTACAAAATCGAGATGCTGGGCCGGACCAAGACCAGCTTGATGATTCCCGTGACAGAAGAAGAGAGCATCGGCCTTCGCCCCGCGGTCGAGGAAGCGGAGTTGGCGCGGATGTTGGAGATTCTATCTGAAGCTCCGGACGAACTGCCCTCCAACCATAAGAAGCGCTACCGATTGTTGTTGGAAAAGCTGGAGGAGGGCGACATCTACCAGGTAGCGGAGGCCCTGCGCGACATCTGGTGGCGTCGCGAGGAACGCGACGGCCTGACTACCCACGGACGTGAAATTTACCAGAAGAGCATGAAACTCCTCTCCGGCGAAATCGCCGTCGTGCGCGGCATCGATATCCAAGCCGCTCGTTCCCTGCTAGAAGGCAGATTGCGCGAGAACCCCTCCGTGGATTGATCCGCTTTTATTGTTTTAACTTACAACTTTTAACCCATAACTTGTAACTTTTAACTTGTAACTTTTAACTTGTAACTTTTAACTTGTAACTTTTAACTTGCAACTTGCAACTTGCAACTGTTTCATGAGGAGTGTGTATGACAAAAGAAGAAAAAATCGAAGCGATGGGCACTGTGACCGAAGCCCTTAAAGGCACAAAGTTTCGCGTCGAGCTGGATAACGGCCACGAGATCGTCGCCTATCTCAGCGGCAAGATGCGCAAATACTACATCCGCATCCTGCTAGGCGACCGGGTGAAGGTCGAGCTTTCACCCTACGACCTGGATCGCGGCCGCATCACCTATCGCTATAAGCGTCGCCGGCGCACGGAGCGCTAACATAGATATAGGCATTTTCGTTCACCAGGAGGCTCATAACTGATGCAACAGCCGGGGATGAGCATTACTACCGATGATAAGCGCTGGGCCTGCGCGAGCTGGCTCCTGCCGCCCTTAGTTCCCTTGGTGGTCTTCCTGTGGAAGAAAAAACGGGCGCGGCCCTTTATTCGATACAACGCCGTGCTCGCCACGATGTACGTCGTGGTTGGTTATAGCCTTTCCCTTATCCTGGTCTCGATCTTAGTGGGTTGCCTGGTGGGCGTGGGCGTCTTCGTTTACCAAATCTACCTGGCCATCCTGGCGTATGGCGGCGTGTGGATTACCCTCCCGGTCTTGACGGAGTTCACCAGAGATCGAGGCTGGCTCTTTTAATGTAGCGTGACGTTCTCATCATTATGGCGTCAGGGCGGTCTCCTTGCTTTGAGGGGGCCGCTTTTTGCATGGGCGTGTAGTTGAATTCAAATCGCGAACCTTGCGAAGTTAACACGAGTTTGGGTAAACAGCTTAATCTGTTCGCTGCACTCGATACATGCTGTTTGAGATCATTTGCGTAACCTTCGCAAGGG
>JBKHCQ010000150.1:0-8300 GCA_046541755.1 Anaerolineales bacterium
CCCGGCCCCGGCCACCGGATGGGCCACGCGATGGAGAAGGCCAAGGACGCGCGCGGCGCCCTGATCCGCCTGTGGGGCTATCTCAAAGCGGAACATTGGACGCTGATCGGGGTGGCGGCGCTGGTGATCGTGACTACCATCCTGAACGTGGCCGGCCCGGCGCTGATGGGCATCGCCATCGACCAATTTATCACCCAGGGCAATGTGGCCGGCCTGGCGCGGATCGCGCTGGCGATGTTGGTCGTCTATGTGCTGGCCGCAGCGGGGGTCTGGCTGCAACAGGTGACGATGGCGGGCGTGGCGCAGCGCGTGGTGCGCAATCTGCGCGCCGATATTTTCGCCAAGCTACAAACCCTCTCGCTTCGCTACTTCGATCAACACGCGCACGGCGATCTGATGAGCCGCCTGACCAATGACGTGGAGACGATCAGCAATGTGCTCACGATGAACGCCACGCAGTTGATCTCCAGCACGCTGACCATCGTGGGCGTGATCATCGCGATGTTCATCATCAATGTGCCGCTGGCGCTGGTGACGCTCCTCGTTCTGCCGCTGATGATGCTCCTGACCAAGAGTGTGACCAAGCGCTCGCGCACGGGATTCCAGGCGCAGCAGAAGCATCTGGGCGAGCTGAACGGCATCATCGAAGAGACAATTACGGGCCAGCAGGTGGTGAAGGCCTACGTGCGCGAGGACGCGGTGACGGAGACCTTTGCGGCGGTCAATCGCCAGTTGCGCGCGGCGGCCACGCGGGCCGAGATTTTCTCCGGCTTTATGGGGCCGGTGATGAATATGGTCAACAATATCAGCCTGGCCATCGTGGCGGGCGCCGGCGGGTGGATGGCGGTGCAGGGCCTGGCCACGGTGGGCACGATTGCGACCTTCATCAGCTACGCGCGGCAGTTTGGCCGCCCGCTGAGCCAGGTCGCGCAGTCGCTCAACATAATCCAAGCGGCGCTGGCCGGGGCGGAGCGGGTCTTCGAGCTGTTGGATGAGGAGCCGGATCTGACGGACGCCGCCGACGCGCGGCCGCTGACCCACATCGCGGGGGAGGTGCGCTTCGACGACGTCTGTTTTGGCTACGAGCCGGGCGAGCCGGTGCTCAAGCACGTTTCGATGTACAATCGGGCCGGCGAGACCATCGCGCTGGTGGGGCCGACGGGCGCGGGCAAGACGACGATCATCAATCTGCTGACGCGCTTCTACGATGTGGACAGCGGCGCGATCCTCATCGACGGCACGGACATCCGCGAGTTCAAGATCGATGATCTGCGCGGCAAGCTGGGGCTGGTGTTACAGGACAACTTCCTCTTCGCCGACACGGTGATGGCCAACATCCGCTACGGGCGCTTGGATGCGACCGACGACGAGGTCATCGCCGCCGCGAAGCTGGCCAACGCCCATTCGTTTATCCACCGCCTGCCGCGGGGCTACGAGACGAAGCTCACGGAGCGCGGCAGCAACCTGAGCCAGGGGCAGCGGCAGCTTTTGGCCATCGCCCGCGCCATTTTGGCCGATCCCGAAATTCTGATCCTGGACGAGGCGACCAGCAACGTCGACACGCGCACGGAGAAACATCTTCAAGAGGCGCTGCTGCGGCTGATGGCGGGCCGCACGAGCTTCGTCATCGCGCACCGGCTCAGCACCATTCGCGACGCCGACTGCGTGATGGTCATCAAGGACGGGGAGATCATCGAGCGCGGCGCGCACGATGAATTGTTGGCGAAGCGGGGCTTCTACCACCATCTGTATATGAGCCAGTTCAAGGGCCAGGCGACGGCGCCGGTCGAGACGGAGACGGAGACGGAGATCGAGAGGGGGACGGTTCCCGTCGGGGCGATGGGGTGAGGGAGAAGCGACGGGATTGTCAGCCTGCGCCTGCGGATGAATCGCAGGCTAAAAGCTGAAGTCGGCTAAAGACCGACTGAGGGGAAGAGTATGCGTAGAAATTGACTTAGTAGCCGGGGATTTCAATCCTCGGCGAAGGGCACGGCGGGATGACAGCCGGACATCTTCTGGAAAACCAGGGGGTGTCCGGTTTGTTGTTGGGGGAGGATTGGCGAATCATCCCGACGCTTAAATGTTTACAAATCCTATAATCTTATGTATAATGTAAACAAGGGTAGGTAGAACAGCGTAAGCTAATCCCAAGGAGGTGTGCGATGGCAGTGGGTGAGCGGTTGAAGATGGCCCGCCACATGGCCGGGATGAGTATGCGCGCGTTGGCCGCCAAGACCAGCGTGAGCGCCACGGCAATCTCAAAGTACGAACGCGATAAGATGACGCCCAGTTCGGCGGTGTTGATTCAGCTATCGCAGGCGTTGGGTGTCCAGGTAGCGTTCTTTCTGCGTCCCATCACTGCGGATCTGACCGCGCCGGCCTTTCGACGTAAGTCGAGTTTGAGCGTCAAGGCGCAGAAGGCTATTCTGGCCGAGACCCAGGCATGGCTGGAGCGGTATCTGGATATAGAAAGTTTCTTCACAGAGAGGCCGGTCTTTATGATGCCGGCTATGGATCGTCAGGCGACGACGCTGGAAGACGTCGAGCGCGTAGCCCACGCGCTCCGCGAGGCGTGGCATCTGGGGCTTGATCCCATCGACAATCTCACCGAGGTGTTGGAAAGTCACGGCATCAAGGTGGGCATCATCGAGGGCGCGGATGATTTTGATGCGCTGACGTTGTGGGCCAATGAGAGCGATCCGGTGATCGTAGTTAAAGACGGCCTCCCCGGCGACCGACAGCGCTTGAACCTGGCCCACGAGCTTGGTCATCTCATCTTGGAGCCGGGTGGCGAGTTGGATGAGGAGAAAGCGGCCTTTCGATTTGCCGGCGCGTTTCTCATTCCCCGCTCTATGGCGCGCTACGAATTAGGCGAGCATCGGCACAACTTAGATTGGCACGAGCTTCATCTGCTCAAGCACACGTATGGCGTCAGCATGCAGGCCTGGATCTATCGCGCCCGCGACCTGGATATCATCTCTGAGTATACGGCGCGGCAACTCTGGATCCGCTTCCGTTCGAAAGGCTGGCATCAGCGCGAACCGGGCGACCAGCTCCCGCAAGAAGTTCCAGGGCGGATGAAGCGCCTGGTATTGCGGGCCTTGGCGGAAGACGTGATCTCTGAATCGCGCGCGGCGGAGTTGTTGGGGCAGCCCCTGAATCAGTTCTGGCAAGAGGAAGCGGAGCGACATGAGGGATTCCCGATCCCGGTACGTGGTTGACGCCAATATCTTCATCGATTTCCACCGGGGGCAGTTGCTGGGAGCCTTGTTTACACTCCCTTTCGCTTTTCTGGCGCCGGATGTGATCGTGGCAGAGCTAAAAGCACCAGACGGGCGGCAGTTGCTGGGCTACGGGCTACGGAGCGTATCGCTGGATGGCGATGCGGTCGCCGCTGTCGCGGCGCTCGCGCAGCGCCATCGCGCGCCGTCCATCAACGATCTCTTCGCCCTAATCCTGGCGCGGATCGAGAAAGCCACTCTACTCACCGGAGATGGTGCAGTCCGCCGCCTGGCCGAGTCTGAGGGGATAGCTGTGCATGGCACGCTCTGGTTGTTAGATGAGCTAATCCGGCGCGAGATTGTAATGCCCAAGCAGGCGGTCAGGGGATTGGAACGGATGCTGGCCGCTGGCAGGCGGCTGCCGGCGGCAGAATGTCAACGGCGAATGCAGCGCTGGGAAAAAGGTTGAGACAGGGGGCAGGATAACAGCCGGACATCTTCTGGGATGCCAGAGGGTGTCCGGTTTGTTGTTGGGGGAGGATTGGAAAAATCCCATTTCAGGGGTACACTTAACGCCACTGACAAATTAACGCCAAGGCGCAGAGAGGCAAGGACGCCAAGGGAAAGTAAGAGCCCGCTAATTTTCGTCACCAGAGACGGAGATGTAATGATAAAATCAAATCCAATCTTAAAAATCTTTGCGCCCTTGCGTCTTTGCGTTAGATAGTCCCCATTCTTTCAGGCCACCCATCCAAATGCCCCACCCAACCGACGCAACCCAATGGACCCCGGCCCATTCACTGCGCCAAACCCTGCGCTACGCCCTCACGGGACGCATCCACTTTCCCCGCGAGCGGGTCGGCGAGACGCTCACGATGGCGGATGGTCGCACCTTCACTATCTTCCGCCACGTCGTGATCGATGCAGCGGCGGGGACGCCCCCATCCCCCACCCCGGCGGGCGCCCTCTTCCAGGTGCGATTCCACGTCGCGGGGATGTCGGCCCGGCAGAACCAGCTCTTCTCGCTGCTGCCCATCCCCTTCTTCGTGGGCCTGCCCGGCTTCTGCCGCAGAGCTACTTCCGCGCCAAGCTGTGGATGCTCGACGAGGCGCGCGGCGATTTCCAGGGACTGTATCGCTGGGCCACCGTCGCCGCCGCTGAGCGCTACGCCAACTCCTATGCGATGCGCTTTATGACCCGCCGCGCCGTGCCAGGCTCGGTCTCGCATCGGATCACAGCGGGATCAGACCCGCAGTTCGGAGACCTTGCAGGTCTGATAGAAAAGCCGCTCTCCCCACCCAACTAAAATCCCGTCATACACACCGGCCCGCGCTCGACCCAGAAAAGCCGCTGAATCGCAGGCACGTACGTCGGATCGGAGATCTCCGCGAGACCGTACAGCATCAGCGCCTCGAAATCGACCGCGCCGGCCAGCAGCGAGGAGAACTCCGCGACGTCCATCCTCACCTCGACATCGGCAACCGCCCCCTCATCCGCCAGCGCCGCCCTTCCCCGCTCAAAATATAGCGTTGTGCTCCCCGCGTTCTCCGGTAGGAAGCTGTCCGTCAGCGTCAGCCGCAGGCGGCACGTCTGCCCCCCAAAATCGCGCGCCTGGAGCAACTCGAACACGCGCGGCGCATCGATGACGCGAAACATCAGCCCCACGCCCTGCACGTTGCTCTCGTGATAGACCGGCGGAATCAGGTTGGGCGCGCCGTTGCGCGGGTCGGAGAGCAGAAAGTAGAAGGTCGGATCCAACGTCTCGAAAATCACGCGGCGGATCTGATCCGCCTGCGTGTGGAGGTAGGTCATCAACTCACTCAGCGCCGCGTGATTCTCGTAAACCAACTCGCGGATGTGGATGTCGTTATGGAGCGACATCTCGCCCTTCTGGAAATCGAAGACCATGTAACCTTCGATCCGGCCCGCGCGCTCATAGCCGATGATCACGTGCTCCGAGTTCTCCAACATCTTCTTGATGTCCCGCTCGCGGCGCTCGATCATCCCGTGCGTGCGCTGCGCGTAGCGCGTGTAACACGCCAACACCGCCGCGACGTCCGCCACGCCCAGCACGCGCAGATGCACCTTGCTCGGCCCCTTGGGGAACGCATCCGGCTTCACGCGATATTGATCCATCTTCGGCCCGTAGCCGAACCCCATCCGCTTGTAAAAATCGGGCCGGAAGGGGTAAAGAATCGCCAGCGCGGCCCCCTGCTCGCGATAATGGGCCAGGAAATAGGCAATCAACTCCTTGGCGACGTGCTCCTTCTTGTGCAGCAAATCCACCGCGACGGCGCCCACCCCGCCCGCCAACATCGGCACGCCCAAGAAGTTCATCGTGAAGTCGTGCAGGCGCATCACGCCCCGCAACTGCCCCTCGCGGAAAAGGCCGTAAAAATCCACCAGCGGATCCTCGTTATGCGCTTCCAGCAACCGCTCCTTCTTTTTCTCGCGATCCTCCGGCTGGGTCGATCTAAACACCGGGTAGGCGTTGTCCGAAATCTCAACCAGTGCCTCAAACTCCGTCTCTTTTAGCCTGCGAATCTCGCTCATCTCACAAAACCTCCTCGTATAAAATCCTTTTCTGATGAAATAAAGTTAAAAGCAAGTAACTGCCTAGTCTTGTGAGGTGCAACGCGCTTTTGCGCCTGAAAAATGATTAGGAATTGCGTTGCACCTGGCTTGCTCATGAAGCTAAACGGCTACTAAAGTAAAAAGCAGGTAGCAGGTAGAGTATCACAGCTTCACGGAGAGACAAGGCGGATACGCCAATTCGATTTGCATTAAAGAAGATAAAGGTTATACTTATCCTCAGAAGCGGCTATATGGATATGAAAACGCACCGGCACTTGGTGAAGTGCCGGTCGTTTAATCACAGAGAACAGAGAGAAAAGCGAGAAACGAATGGAGAAGTCGCAATGCCCACCGCCGCCTTAGAAGCCCAGACGCGCGTCGAAGTCAGCCAGGAGGCCGCCCGCCGGTGGTTCTTGGAATTACAAGAGCATCCAGAGCGCTACCAATTCGAGACCCACGCGGGATTCACCTTCACGCGGGGGGATTTCGGCGAGGTCGGCGCGCGCTTCGAGACCCAGGAGCGATTTTACGGCCTGCGGCTCACGCTGCGCTTCGAATTGACCGAGGTCGGCGAATCCGAGGTGCGCTTTCGGGTGTTGCGCCCGCCGGCGCCCGTCTGGGGCGCGTTTATCCTCGAACCCGCAGGCCCTCAGCAGACCCTGCTCATCCTGCGCATCGGCAGCGACAGCCAACTCGGCGCGACGTTCCTCAACCTCCCCATCGTTCGCGGCGCCATCCAACGCCAAATCCAAGCGGAAGTCGATAACATCCGCGATTCGATGGAACGGACACAGACGCCCATCGCCCGGCGCTGAAGCATCGGGCTAAAAGGGCAAAGCCGCCTTTGGCGGCTGAATTCCTTTGTTCTTGTAGCCCGGTCGAGTTTATTGATGCCCGACATCACAGCACGAAGGAAATACAAAATACTACGAGAAAGCAAATGCAGCCCGATATTTTACTGATTGTGCTGGACACCCTGCGAGCCGACCGACTTTCGTGTTACGGCTACCCGCGCGAGACCAGCCCGAATTTAGATGCGTTCGCCAAGGACGCCGTCCTCTTCGAGCGCGCGATCTCCCCGGCGCAATGGACGATCCCCGCCCACGCCTCGCTCTTCACCGGCAACTTCCCCTCCACCCACATGACCAACCAAATCTACGATAAACACACCCAAGAGCAACCGACGTTGGCCGAGTTGCTGCGCGACGCCGGCTACGCCACGTTAGGCTTCTGCAACAATCCCCTCTTAGGCGTCGTCGATAACGGCTTGGATCGGGGCTTCGAGGAGTTCTACAACTACAGCGGCTTCTTCCCCGAGCGCCCCGACATCTCGGACACGCGCGCCCGGCCATCCGGTCGGCTCGTGCAGCGCCTGGGACGGCTGCTGAATCGCATCAACGCGCCGGTGCAAGAAGCGCTCACCAAAAGCGATCACATCCTCAAGATCGCGCTTCACCCGCGCATCGTGCCCCTGTGGCAACGCCACCTCAACTTTCGCGGCAACACCAAACTCTCCCTGCGCGATATGACCGGCTACCTCAACACCCGTCGGAAGCAAGGCCGGGAGCGCCCGCTCTTCGCCTTCCTCAACCTGATGGAGACCCATCTGCCCTTTGGGCCGCCCCCGCGCTTCATCCATCGCTTCGCGCCCTACTACCGCACCAACCGCGAGGCGCGCGACTTTATGCAAGCCTACAACCAGGAGCATTACCGCTGGATGATCCCACTGACGGAGCCGCTGACCGAATTGCAGGATCGCGTCATCAACGACATGTACGCCGCCGAGATCGCCTACGAGGATCACGCGCTGCGCCAGCTCTACGCCTACCTGAACGATCCGCGCGTCCGCGACAACACCGTGGTGATCATCGTCTCCGATCACGGCGAGGGGATGAACCATCACAACTTCGTCGGGCACTCGCTCGTGGCCTACGATGATCTCTTGCACGTGCCGCTGCTCGTGCGCTATCCCCCGCACTACAGCGGCGGGCAGCGCATCCCGCATCCGATTTCGACCCGCCGCGTCTTCCACACCGCCTTAGAGATGGCCGGCGTTCCCGCGCCGGAGCCGGCGGCGGAAGCGACCCGCTATCTCCCAACCGGCCCCCTCCCCCGCACGCCCGCCGAGGCGCCCGGCCCGGAGACGCCCGTCTTCGCCGAGGCCTACACGCCCGACACGCTCCTCTCGCTGATGGAGAACTACACACCGGAGGCCATCGACACCTTCCGCTGCCGCTCGATGCGCCGCGCCGTCTATCAGCAGGCGCACAAACTCATCACCGTGGGCGAGCAGCCCGACGAGCTGTTCGCTATGCCGGAAGATCCCGGCGAACTGCACAACCTGATCGCAGAGAAACCCGACCTGGCCGACCACCTCTTCACCATCCTGCGCGATTTCGTCGCGGAAGCCCAGGCGCAGCGCCCCTCCGATTGGGAAGGCGAGCGCGTGGACATCGAATCGGATGAACAGCTCGCCGAGCGCCTGCGCGGCCTCGGTTATATGCA
>JBKHCQ010000151.1:0-8264 GCA_046541755.1 Anaerolineales bacterium
TCAGCAGATTAAGCGGATTTAGCAGATGTTAGAGTTCCATCTTACGAGCAACGCTCACAGCCCTCGTCCCCGAGGGCGTCTTAGCAATTCATAGATGTCATGGTCGCTTCCCATTGTAAGGAGCTGATGGGCCTTGTCAAGCGTGCTTGGGGAATTCCCATTATGCTTTATAATGAAAAGCTGCTTGTAGACTCGCATCGCCCATTAGGGCCTAAAGCAAAGGATTTTATACGAGGTGACGTCATGGCAAAGCTCTGTGGAAAAGGTATTTGGATGGCCCATTCGTATGATTTGCAGCGCGCCGCCGAGATGGCGACTCAGATCGAGGCTAACTATTTGATGCTCAAGGTCGGACACGGCCCCTTCTATTTTCCGGAGAGCACGCGCGTGATGATCCAGCGGATCCGCACTTTGGGCTTCCAGGCAATAGGTTGGGTGCAGCTCACCGATTACGAACCTCAGGCGGCGGTGAAGGCCATCGGCGAGGCGCTGACCTTGGGGTACGAGGCAACGGTCTTGTTCTTAGATGATCATCTGGTGACCGGCTCGCAGTTGCAGCCGTTGGCGGCGATGTTGAACAACGTCGAGATGCCGCGCGAGCAGTTGTATCTGGCTACGCCGCCATTAGATCACCTGCCCGATTCTAAGGTCGTCGATGTGCTGGCGCCGCTCTGTCAGGGGGGGTGGATGCCGCTCTGTTGGGCCTCGTGGGGCGAGCCGGCCTCGGCGTTGATCGATCGGGGCGTCTATCAGGCCGTGGGGGATCTCAGCCTGAAGTGGGGGAAGACGCCGGACATTCACCCGGTACTCTCGCCGCTGGGCGAACGTCGGGGCGAGACGTTACTGCCGGAGGCGCTCATCCCCTGGGTTGAGGGCATGATGCGGCACGGCGTGGACTTCTTTAGCGTCTATCACGCGGCCAACACCGAGAAGGCGCTGTGGCCCTTGTTGGAATCGGTGAACATCGCCTGCATGGAGACCGCCGAGGTCACCCCCGGCGCGGAGATGGACAATCTCGACGAGCAATCGCCGATCCCACAGCCGGTCTACATCACCGTGACGACGAGCGACTCGGTGTGGGGCATTATCAGCCGCCACGGAATGACCAAGGAGCAATTCTGGGCGTGGAATGCCCATCTCTGGGAGAGCCGGGGCCTGCCCCGCGACCCGGATTACCTCCAAGAAGGCTGGCGCGTCCGCGTGAAGTGAGTGGTGTGAGGCACTGCAAGTTAGATGATCAGATCAAATGGTAAGTCGCTGATGTCTCTTAATCGCCGACCTGTGATGAGAGTATTCAGCATATCCATTTGATCTTCATATTTTAGTTTTTGAATGGCTCTGCGAAGTTCTGGCAGGGCAAAGTGATAGACACAATCCAGATCACCTGTGCCTAATGCGAGCGAAGCGATTCTGGTGGGCATAGGTTCTGCTGTAACCGCCACGACGTGAGGCAATCCCCCCTTTCGATTTCGTATCAGATTAAGGGCTTCCGCACGTGCATTCTGGCTCCTATCGCTTCTGAGCGTCCATTTGCAGGAGATACTGGCGTGGAGAATCATCGTGCGCGCGGGGATGTTGACTTCGCGAAGGGGGGTCAAAGAGGCGATGTCTCTGGACTGTTCTCCGATGAACTGATCTTGCTGGTTGATCTCATCGTCTGAGATGGGGTATCTGCCGATTATGATATCGGGTTTGATGATATAGTCTGTTCCCAGAGATGCGCTCAACGTATCAATTTGGTCCACCAATTTTTCCAAATCAGCCAGGTGTTCGTATTGATCGAAGTCCGAGATAGAGATCTGTGTAGCATAGTGCCATTTACCTGGTCGAAGATGTTGCAAAAATGTAAGTGAGCTTTCCAGGAAATCTTTTGTGATAATCTCGAAATAGCTGCCAGTCGACTGCCCTGATATCCTGGTATATTGAGGTTCGCATTCAAGGCTTTGCGTGACTAATGTAGCGATTCTTCGGCTGGTTTTTGTGCCTCTGTCAGCAAAATTAGGGTACTCGAAAAAGCCAATTTTCTTAAATCTAATGATTTCTCGACAAATTCGGGCGTGATACTCTTTTCGTAAGTACTGGAGTTTCACTGTACCTCCTTAAAAATCAATGTTGTGGTTTGTAAAATCCAAGAACGTATTCCTCGTGCATTCGCTGCTGAATTTGGGAATCGGAGTTGACTTTGTTGCCAGTTGGCATCATCCGTCGATCTCTATCTATGTAGCGAACCCCTATTTTGGGAACTTGAAAGCCTATAGCTTCTCCAATATCCTTAAGGCAGACATCAGCTTTAGTGTCTTTTCCCCGCATAGTTGAACTACCAACGACGACGATGGCTGCTTTGCCGGGTTTTAAGACACGCAACATTTCTGTTAAGATAGATGTTACTTCCGAATAATATCTGTGAAGCACTTTTCCTTTCTTCTCGTCGACGTCACTGATTTCTGCTACAATTTCAGACGTTTTTGGAGGTAAGTCTTTGTAGTCAACGCCTGTAATGGCTTCTCCTCCAATATATTCTCCACGTTTTTGGCTAAGATCCCCGATGGCATGTCTAAACCATATAAGTGAAAATTTATGTGCTCTCATATAATCAATGGCGTTGGCTGCGTAGGGGGGAGATGTTACGATTAAATCTATAGAATTTTCTCGAAGAGATAATCTTTGAGCATTTCCAAAAGTTAATATAGGAGGGAGTTTACCTTTGCTGGCCATTTGTAGGCTGGCAAGATTCTGCTTGAATCGTTTTTGGAAGCTTTCTAGAGGAGAATTTAGTGTTTTAGTAAGAAATTTAGCTCGAGGAGAAGGATCATCTACTATATCTTGCCCCAAGATAATTTCACCATGTTCATTGTAGACAATTTTAGCTCTTTGTGGACGAGTGTGGGCAAGATCGAATGCTAAAGATACGCCGCTGGATTTTGTGATGATAGTTGCTGAAAAAATTAATTCAAAGAAGGCCTTTAGGGTTTGATCCTCGATTTTTTCGATTTCACGAATAAGTGCAAGTAGAGCTATTTGTGTCTCGTGTGCAAACCAATAATTAACAAATTTTCTCGTTTTACTGCGCCAGCGATGTTTTAATGCTTCTTCTAATACTTCCCAATCTTGTTTTAGTGCTGTAGCAGCATTTTGAAGTATTCTGTATCCCCATTGGCGGACAACTTCGGGATCGAGAGGTGTTACTTTAACTCGTGTTAACATCAAAGCAAGAGGATCAATATCAAACCCCATTGCTTGGCGGTCGGAGAGATATGCCTCAACGAGAGTTGTCCCAGATCCGACCATCGGATCTAGTACAATGTCTCCTTTCTCAGTGAGAACATCAATGAAAGCGCGTGGAAGCTGAGGGGGAAATTTAGCTGGAAAAGAATGGAAATTGTGTGAAGTATAACCACTGTTATATTCATGGAAATCGAGATCTTGAGATAGAAGCTTAATAAGTTTGTCCAAATATGGTTGCTCGGGGTCAATGCTTTCTTTGGTTTTTTTATTTCTTTCAAATGGTAAAGGCAAGGTGTATACTTGTGTCATCTTTTCCTTTATTTATTCTTCTGTGACTACGGAGTATCTTAGATTGTAACACGAATTTTTTGATAAGATAGCTGTGAAAATCCCAAATTATCCCAAATTAACCCAAGTTATTCCAAAATAAATTGGGTTGCAACGTCCCCTCTATCCCAAATCCTCCTGATAGAGCGCCTCGATGATGGATGCTACTTTCTGTGCCGTGATTTTCCAATCGAATCGCGCCAGGTTCTCTCGCCCGCGGAGGATCAATTGCCGGCGCAACGCCCTATCCTCCAGCAGGCGCTGCATCGCGTCGGCTAGCGCGGGCGTGTCCCCTGGATCGACGAGCAGTCCGCCTTCACCAACGACCTCCGGCAGGCTGGAGGTGTTGCTCGCCAGCAGCGGCGTCTCGCACGCCTGCGCCTCCAACGCCGGGAAGCCAAAGCCCTCGTAGAGCGAGGGATAGGCGACGAACTTCGCGGCGGAGATGAGCGCCGCTTTATCCTCCGCATCGATGTAGCCAGGGAAGATGACCTGCCGCTCGAGTCCCAGATCGCGCACCCGCGCCCGAATCGGCTCCGCCATCCAGCCGGCGGGGCCGGCCAGCACCAAGCGCAACTCCGGGTGTTGCGGGAGCAGATAGGCGAACGCCGTCGCCAGCCGCGCTAAGTTCTTCCGGGGCTGGATGCGCCCCAGGTGGAGCACGTAGGGCTTATCTAAGGGCACGCCGTAGCGGTCGCGCGCGGCCCGTTGCTTGCGCAGATCGCGCACCGGGGCGAGGTCGCTATCGTAGCCGGGGTAGACCACGGTGATTTTCTCGGCGGGGACGCTGTAGGCCGTGACGATGGCGTCGCGCGTCGCCTGCGAATCGGCCAGGACGTGGGCGGCGGCGCGGACGTTGCGGCGCGTGCTCCATTCGAGATACCAGCGTTGGCGCCACGGATGCGCGTCTGGAAAGTAGCGGTAGCCCAGATCGTGGACGGTGACTAACGCGCGCGCGGGCGTGTAGAGCGGCAGGACGTGCGCGGGCACGAAGAGCAGATCCGGCGGATGGCGCCACATCTCCCAGGAGAGCCGCGTGTGCGTCCAGAGGCGCGGCCACGGCATCACGCGCACCTCGGCTGTGTTGGGGAACGTGTCCGCCGCTGGCGCCTCGCGCGCGTAGAGTCGCACCTCAAAGCGCGGGGTCAAGCGCGGCAGCAGCGCCCGGATCAGGTGATACGAATAGCCCTCGGTCCCTGTCGGCGCGGCGCTGATGGCCCGGCTGGCGTCTATGCCAATGCAGGGAGGCACGTCAGCGGCGCTCGATGCGCAGGGCGCGCATCTCCTCCATCACGGTTTCCACGGGGACGGTGGCCGCGAGGGGGACGGGGGCCGGGTGCGCTGCGACCCAATCGATGACGGCCTGGCGCGTGGCGTAGAGCGCGCGCGCATCCGCCGGATAGCGGCGCTTCTGCATCCCCAGCGGGCGGACGTCGAAGCCTTCCAGGGCGTCAGGCCACGCCTCCCACGGCGCCATATCGAAGGTCTCCGTGAAGTTGGGCAGCGGCAGCCAGAGGACGGGCTTCTCCCGCAGGCCGGGGAGCGCCTCGAACTCCGCGCGCATCTCGCGCAGGAACGCCAGCGAATCGGTGCAGTTCCACGGCAGCCAGAGCGGTAGCAGCCCCGCGCGCCGCGCGGCCAACGGCGCCACTTGCGTGAAGGTCTCCAGCAGAATCCCCTGCGGTTCCACGCCCGCAGCCTCGAAGAGCCGGCGCCAGACGCGGAAGGCCAGGCGCGAGAAGTAGGTCGGGTGCGGGCCTTCGATGGCGGTGAAGTCGTAGGCGTTCTCCCGCGCGAAAAGCTGCGCGCGGCTATGGAGCGGCGGCATCGCGCCCCACTCGGATTCCGGCATCTCGAAGGCCGCGCGGCCCGGCAGGCCCCAATTGCCCGGCGGATCGTCGCATCCGGCCGCGGCTTGCAGCGCCGCGATCTCCGGGTGGCGGCCCGCGATGAAATCGCGCGGCGGCGCGCCGCCCAGCCCGCCGACCTGGAACCACTGCTGCTCATCGACGAAGTACATCGGCCAGGCGTACCGGCAATCGGTGAAGAGGATGTGGCCGCCGGGCGGCAGGAGCCGGTAGATGAACGACTGGTAATGCTTCGGCAGCGAAAGCAGCTTGAGGCGCAGGTGATTCACGTGTTTGACGAGGAAGCGGTCGTGGAGCGGATCGTAGTGATTGATTACGGCCAGGTCGCGGTTGCGGCGATGGATGCCCAGCGCCATTTCCGCGCCGTGGGCTTGATAGGCGGCGACATCATCGACGGGCGTGGGATCCTGAAAGCTGATGAGGAAGTGCTGCGAGAGGAACGGCACGCCCATCGCCGTGGCCAAGTGCGTGACGCCGCCGTTGGGCGATCCGATGATCAGTGCGTCCAGTGGGCCATCGACATCGCGATAGAGCGACGTGGCCCACGAGGCCAGCGCATGTGTCGTGATGCGCCGCGCCAGGGCGGGATCCACGGCGTCGGCGGCCACATAGCGCTCGATGGCGACGTTCGTGGCGCGCCGGCCCATTTTCGTGATCAGATTGAGCGCCCGCTGCTGCCACGTCCCCACTTCCCAGACGTCGATAAAGGCGTCCCGCAACGTCGCGGCGACCGCCCGCATCGCCACGGCCGAGGAATCCGTGCGATTGATGGCTTCCGAAGCTGGTTGCCTTGGCATCATGTGTCTCCTTCTGTTTTGCGCGTGTTTTGCGTGTGTTTTGCGCCTTATGGCTGCTTCGTGATCAACGGAATGGGCGTCAGAATTAGAATAAAGATGATGACGAGTAGCCAGCCTACGAGTTTGCGCTTGCGATCCAACGGCGTCACATCGTTGAGGGGCGGGGGGTGCCGCGGCCCCATCAGCATACTGATGCCACCCCAGACGATCCACGTCGTGCCGGCGACGTTGCTCATCACGGTGAGGAGAAAGACGCCCCAGGCGAACATCAGGGCCATGAAGCCGCGCGCGACCTTCCAGCCCTTGCGGCCCCACATCGCGTAGGCGATATGGCCGCCGTCGAATTGGCCCACGGGGAAAAGGTTGAGCGAGGTGACCAGCAGCCCCGCCCACGCGGCGAACGCCACCGTGCCGCCGGGGCTGGGCGGCGAGAGCCACACATCCTCGCCCGCTTCGTTGGGCAGGATTTCGCCGTACACAAGGTATTTGCTGCCCAGGTAGAGGAGCGAATTTCCCTCTTGAGAAAGTATCGTGTCCTCTTCGATAGGGATGAACTGGCTGGGATGGCCGACTTCGGAGAACATCAGGCCGATGAGGAGCAGCGGGATCGCGATGATGAGACCGCCGATGGGGCCGGCGGCGCCGATATCGAAGAGCGCCTTGCGGCTGCGCATCGGCGCGCGCTGGACGATTACGGCGCCCATCGTGCCCAAGATGCTCAGCAGCGGCAGGGGGATGAAGTAGGGCAGGCTGACGGGCGAACCGTGCCGGCGGCCCACGAAGTAGTGGCTCAACTCGTGCGCGGTGAGAATCCCCAGCAGTGTGACCGCGAAGGGCCAGCCCCGCCAGATTTGTCCCGGGCGGGCGAAGATATCCACATGCTCTTGGAAAGCGCCCGTGACCAGCACGGAGAGCACGGTGAGCACAAACAGCACCGCGTTGACGACATGATTGCCGGTCTTTTTATCGGCCACGACGGGCAGGGCGTGGAGGATGAGGAGGTCATCTGGCGTCTCTCCCTCTCCCTCTCCCTCTCCCTCTTCATCTTGTGAATGAACGACCTGCGGCGTGTAGCCCAGGCGCTCGAAGCGGCGTTCGAGTTCATCGAAGACCGCCGCCGGGTCATTGTTGGGGAACGCGCCGGCGAATTGGACGTGCGGCTTCGCGTCGTTGGTCTGCACGGTGATCGCCTCGACGATCATCAGGCCGTCGAGCGCCGCGCGGAGTTGATCGACAATATGAGATTCTGCGGGTGATATATTAGTTTGATAGGTCATAGCCCCTCGATTGTATGTGGTTTATGGACGCTCGCTGAGGTCAGTAAATTTATCCCCAGGAGCAGCAAAGCTAAGAGCAGCGATAACAGGGTATCGCTGCGCCAAGTAGGCCCAATAGGCGAAATGGGCCAGATAGGCGCTGGATCGGCCCGGAGCAGGGAGAGCGCCGCCGCGCCCGCGAAGTAGATGGGCAGCAGCCACCGCTCACGCTTGCGCATCACGAGGCCGGCTAAGGCCAGGCTCGCGGCCCACGCGGCGCCGATGTATTGGACGGCGAATCGCGGCTCGATGGCGTGATATGGGTCGGGCAATTCGACAATCAGCCAGCGGACGAGTGGCGGCGCTTGCCACAGCGCTCGGCCCCAGGCGCACTTTGCCTGCGCGCACGCCCACCACGCGCTCGCCGCGACGAGCAGCGCGGGCGCGGCGAAGAGATCGCTGCCAAGATGCCAGCCTCGCGCCGTAACCCGGCACCAGATCGCCAGCGCGATCAGCCCGCCGATCCACGCACCGTGGCCGTGCATCCCGCCGGTGCGGTGGAGGTCGAAGGCGGCGCCGGGATGTTGCCGGAAATAGGCCTGGTTTTCGAGGAGGTAGCCCGCTCGCCCACCGATCAAGGCCGCTAAGGTGATCGCCCACACGCCGATGAGCACCGCGCGGCGCGGAATCCCGCGTCGCGGCGCGCTGGCCCACAGCCAGAACAACGCTATGGCCGCCCCGCCGGCGATCTTCCGCGTGTAGGGCGGCGCGCCGCCCCAGAGATTCATCTT
>JBKHCQ010000152.1:0-8195 GCA_046541755.1 Anaerolineales bacterium
TAGCGATCCAAACCGAGCCATGATAAGAAAGCGCCAGACTCTTAGCTACGATGTGCTATAATAACATCAATTCACCCTTGCGAATCACCCTTGCGAAGGTTACGCAAGTGACCTCGAAAAGTTTGTGTCAGGTGCAGCGAGCAGATTAATCTGTTTACCCAAGCTCCTGTTAACCTTCGCAAGGATTCGACTAGAGAAATTTCAAATCAAGAAGGAGTATGCTAATGACAGTTCGAGTTCGCTTTGCTCCGAGTCCCACGGGACATCCTCACATCGGGAATATCCGCACCGTGGTCTTCAATTGGCTCTACGCCCGCCAAAACAACGGCGCGTTCGTCCTCCGCATCGAGGACACCGACCGCTCCCGCTACGTGAAGGATGCCGTGCAAGTGATTACCGACAGCCTGCAATGGCTGGGAATGGACTGGGACGAGGGTCCCGGCATAGGCGGCGATTACGGCCCCTACGTTCAATCCGCGCGCCTGAAGCTTTACCACGAGAAAGCTGAGGAACTCATCGAGAAAGGCCACGCCTACCGTTGCAACTGCTCAGCGGAGCGTTTAGAGAAGGTTCGCCAAGCGCAGCGCATCCAAGGTCGCCCACCGATGTATGATCGCCACTGCCGCACCAAGCCCGCCGACGCTATCTCCCCCGATGAACCGCACGTCGTGCGGCTTAAGGTGCCATTAGAAGGCGCCACCACCGTCCACGATATGCTCAAAGGCGAGGTGGAGTTCGAAAATCGCATCTTGGACGATCAGATCCTCATCAAATCCGACGGCTTCCCTACCTATCACCTAGCCGTCGTAGTCGACGATCACATGATGGAGATCAGCCACATCATCCGCGCGGACGAATGGCTGCCCAGCACGCCCAAGCACGTGATTATGTACGATGCTTTTGGATGGGCGCCGCCGGTTTTCGTGCACGTCCCGCTGGTGATGGGGCCGGATGGCAAGAAGCTCTCCAAGCGCCACGGCGCCATCTCGATTGACGAATTCAGGCGCCAGGGCTACCTACCCGAAGCCGTCTTCAACTTCTTGACGCTGCTGGGTTGGGCGCCCGGCGAGGGCGATGAGCAGGAAATCTTCAGCCGCGAGGAGTTGATCGAGCGCTTTGATCTCTCGCGCGTGAATTTAGCGCCCGCCGTCTTCTCCTACGACAAGCTCAACTGGATGAACGGCGCCTACATCCGCAACTTAGATGAGGAAGAGTTGCTCCATCGGCTCATCCCCTTCTGGCAGGATGCGGGCCTTATCCCCACGCCGGTGCCCACGGAGTTGATGCCCACGCTGCGGACGCTGACGCCATTGGTGCAAGAGCGCCTCAAGACTCTGCGCGATGTCGTCGATCTCACCGACTTCGTCTTCGACGAGTTAGAGACCCCGCCGGCCGAGAAGCTCATCGGCAAGAAGATGACGGCGGAAGAGAGCCGCGAAGCATTGCAGAAGACGCAAAAACTGCTCTCCAAGCTCGTCCACTTCAACGCCGAGGCGATGGAAGCGCCCATGCGCCAATTGGCCAAGGATATGGGCCTGAAGGCCGGCCAGCTCTTCGGCCTGGTGCGCACCGCCACGACAGGCAAGCGCGTCGCGCCGCCGCTCTTCGGTACGCTGGAGGCCATCGGGCGCTCCAAGACACTTCAGCGCCTGAACCGCGCCGAGGATAAGCTGACGGCGCATATCGAATCCGAATCTGAGTGAGACGATCTCAACGCTCTCACGAAAAGCACAAGCCCCCGCATCGAGCGGGGGCTTTTTATTTGGGTGCGTTTCGTTCGTAGTCAGCTACGAGCGAAGGACGGCGAAGCGGAGTAGCGCGGAACGGCGCGCCATTTCACTATCGTTCCACTTCGCGCCTGACTACAAACGCACCAGCGCCTGGGTGACGATGGCCCACTCCTCCAGTGTGAGGGTCTGCGCGCGGCGGCGCGAATCGATGCCCGCCGCCTCTAACGCCGCCGCGACCTCGCGCGAATCGAGGTGCAGCGCGGCGCTCAGCGTGTTGTGCAACTGCTTCCGCCGGTGGGCGAAGCCCGCGCGCACCACGGTGAAGAAGCGCGCGACGTCTAACTCATCATCGGGCATCGAGACCGGCGGCTCGTCGTAGAGATCGACGCGGACGACGGCCGAATTGACCTGGGGCGCGGGATAGAAGGCGCCGCGTCCCAGCCGGAAGCAAAGGCGAGGCTGACCGTAGAATTGCGCGCCGACCGCCAGGACGCTCATATCGCCCGGCCGCGCCGTGATGCGCTGGGCCACCTCCTGCTGCACAGTCACCACCAACTGCGCCGGGCGGACGGGCGCCTCCAAGATGTGGCGGATGACGGCGGCGGTGATGTAGTAGGGTAAATTCGCCGCCACTTTATAATGAAAGCGGCGCGTCCCCCAGAGTGGACGCGCATCCGGGCCAGGCGCCATATCGAGCAGTTCGGGGATCGATAGCTCCAAAATATCGCCGTGGACGATCTCGACATGATCGTGCCCCGCAAACTCCTGCGCGAGCACCGTGACCAGCTCCGGGTCGGTCTCCACCGCGATGACGCGCCCGGCGCGCGCGGCCAGCGCCGAGGTCAACGTCCCCACGCCCGCGCCGATCTCCAGCACCGTGTCGTCCGCCGTCAGGTCGGCCTGCTCCGCGATGCGACCCGGCGCGGACGGGGCTACCAAAAAGTTCTGCCCCAGCGATTTGCGCGGGGTTAGGTTATATCGTTGCAACAACGCGCGTGGATCTTCCATCCGCCTGATAAATCTCTCTGGTGTAAAAACTACGGCCCGGTGTAATTGATATTATCCGGCGCCGGCGTGAGCATATACACATCGACCCAGCGATACCATAATTGCAAATTATCGTCATCGTAGCCCAGATCGATGCGCTTGCCGTTGATCGCGCCGCCGGTATCCGCCGCCAGGCCCACGCCGTAGCCGGGCACGTAGACCTCGCTTCCCAGCGGGATGACGTTGGGATCGACCGCGACGATGCCGTGACGCATCTTCAGGCCGGTGGCCGTGCGGCCATAGTAGGGCGAGGATCGCGGCGTCCCGGCGGTGCTGGCGCTGTAGGAGGTCGCCAACATCCGCACGACGCGCCAATAGGAGACGGCGCCGCTCTCGGTCGGCAGTTGGCGGACGACGATCTTGGTGCCGTAGCCCATCACGCGATCGGTGGGCGCCTGGACGACGCTCTCACCCTCCACCCACCGATCCACCACCTGGCCATCCTCGTAGCGGAAGCGGATGCGGCGCTCCAAGACGCCCGGATCGCCCTCCTGGAGCAGATGCTGGTGATCGATTTCCAGCTCCGGGTCGGGCTGCCAAACCGATTCGAAGGGGATGGGGCTTTGCTCGACGATGACGCTTTCGGTGACGCGCACGACACGAATGTCGACCCCCTCGCCCAGCGGCGCCTCGAGATCGGGATGGGTGTAGTCCTGCCCGTTCAGGGTGACGCCCAGATCGGCCAGCACCTCGCCCACGCGGGCGCGATGGGTGCGCGTGCGCAACTCGTGGCCATCGACCCAGATGGAGACGGGCGTGGAGCGCTCCAGGCGGATGTGCATGCCCTGCTGCACGGGCGTCGCGGGCGCGGGGTAGAGCCGATCCGCGCGGTAGAGCCGAATCCCCGCCGAGGTGAGCGCCTCTCCGACGGTATCGGCGTGAGTGTAGAAGGCGGTGCGCAGAGATCCCTCCTCCAGCACCACCTCGACCGCGCGCTCGACCACCACGCGGAAGCGCGTGCGCGGCGGATCGACGACGGTCGGCGGGCGGACGTCCAAGGTGTCGTGGCGATCTAACGTCACATCCAAGGCGGCGATCAGATCCGCCGGCGACTCCTGATGGGCGTAGCGCACGTGTTCCTGGCCATCGACGACGATCACGACCGGGCGGGCGTGATCGATGCGCACGTCCATCTTGGCGGTCACGGCGGTATCCAACGCTGGCCGGACGCGATCCTCCGGGCGCAGGCTGATGCCCAAATCGGCCAACAACAGCGCCACCGTGGGCTGGTGGGTGTAGACCTTGCGCGCCTGGTCATCGACGGTCAAGGTGACCGGCGTCAGCGTGGCGCGATAGCCGGCGGTCAAGGCAATCATCGCCAGCCCACCCAAAATTAGCGCCACGATGCGAGAACGTCGGTTCATAGCCACCTCAGACAAATTCCAGGTACAAAAAAGGGGCGATAGCTCTGACCCCATCGCCCCGACTTATATGTTGACGATACTCGATGGGTACTGGAGGGCAGGAACGCTACGGCGCCCAGAATGGCCCCCTTACCGTTGCTTCCTTCCGGACCTGGCGGGGTTCGAGGGTTTCTGCCGCGTAGGCCCCACCCCCCAGCACCCATCGAGTATCGTGCTTGGTGTTCATCAGCACGTGTAATGATAAATGGAAGTGGGAAGTTTGTCAAGCGGGAGATGATTTTTACCGCCGAGGGCGCGGAGTGGTTAGACAAACTCCCAGGGAGGTACAATAGAGATGCCGCGCACTTCTCCCAAATCCAAGAGATCCCGATCGCTGCTAACAATGATGCCAGCTTCCCCAGAAACCGCCGCCTCAAGAAATTTGTCATCGGAGGTATCTCGCACAATGTTCAAATGGATATCTGGCTCGACCCAATGTGCTTGCACTCGAATGAAGGCGAGTAGTTCACGCACGAGACTGGTCGGGAGTCCGAATTTGGGGCGAGTGAGGACGGCTTCGTATTCCGCATAAATCTCCGGACTGACGACGAGTTCAAACTCACCCCGCCGCCAACGTCTTAAAACCGGCACACTCGATCCTCCAAGCAGACCGGAAACCAAAACACTGGTATCCAAGACGACCCGGCGGAGCGTCATGCGCCCTGCCTCACCGCCGCAACCTCCGCTTCGATGTCCTCGTCGGTGATACCGCGCGCAGACGCGATCCGCTGTGCCATCATCCACAGGCGGTCAAATCGTTCCTCTGGCGTTAAGTTCCGGGTCTGATGTTTCAGAAAGCGAACGAAATCCAGGATTTCCAACATAGCGGTATCCGGCACGTCACGCAATTCTTGGATCACCATCTCGCGCACATCTACCTCGGCAGATATATTCATCGAAACCTCCCAAATGCTTCATTAGCTTACACCTGAATTATATCATCAAAGACTTGAACTCGAAACTAACGAGGCTTTATCATTTGGAGTTTTTACCGCCGAGGGCGCGGAGGTTGCCGAGGAGCGGCAAGGGATCAAGGAGAGATAGTCATCCAGTACGTAAGTTATCGCCTCGCCGCCCGTGGATGAAGTCCACGGGCTAAAAAAACGAAGCCTTACAGGCTCATACATCGAGCCGCCAAAGACGGCTTTGCTCTTTTAGCCCGGATGTTTACGTCTGGGCGGTTGTTATGGCAAGCGCAGGAGGATGATGTCGCCCGCGACGGTGTATTGCAGCGTCGGGGTTTGTGGGACGCCCGCGTTGACGGCCCACGCCTTGACGCCATCGGTGACGTGGCGGCTGACGTCGGAGACGGTGACGAAGCCCTTGCCGTCGAGATCCGCGTGGCCGCTGAGGGCCTCCAGCAGGTAGTAGGTGAAGACGCTGCGCTGCTGCGCCTGCCACTCCCACGATTGTTGCCCCTGCTTGCACGAGGCCAACACGGCCATCCCCTCGGCCTCTTCGAAGACACGGCGGATAAATTCTGGCGACATCGTCGGCTCGGCCTTGCCGATGGACGCGCCGGAATGACACGCATCCAATACGATGACCTTGGCGTGCGCGGGCGATTGCTCGATAATCTCGCGCACATCGGACATGGCCACGGCGGTGTGTTTGAGCGCGGCCAGCCGCGTATCGCGCGCTAATAAATAACTCTCGCCCCCCTGCGCTTTGCCGTGCCCGCTGAAGTAGAAGAGCAGCAAGTCCTCTTCATCCGCCGCCTGCGCCACGGAGGACAGCTCCGCCAGGATGTTGGCGCGCGTGGGCGGGGAGGACGTGGCATCAGTGAGCAGGCGCGCGGCCTCGTAGCCGCTGGCGAGGGCCTGCTGGATGGCGGTCACGTCGTCCACGCAGACCTTGAGGTTGGCGATGTAGGAGTCAGCATAGTGGTTGATGCCCACCAGCACGGCCCAGGCTTTGTTGACGTCGTGATACATCTTTTCGCGAATGGATGATCCGCCGTGGCCTTTACTCGACTGGCCTGCCTTTTCCAGACGTATAGCATTTTCTTGACCTACACCAGGCCAATGAAGTCGGTAAGAACCCTCAAACCAATCATCATATCCCTCAGCAAAAATTCTAACCGTGAAGAGATAATCACCTGGCTTCAGTCGTATAAAATCTTGTCGCTTTCCCCAATCGCTTGATTTAGTATTTCTATCTTTACCGAGATCAAGAGAAGAAGCAACTCTTAGTTCATCTTTAGGGATTGACGGATCGCCATGGGCACGCCAAGCTAGATCAAGGTGCTCTTCTTCTCCTGGACGCAAGGTAATTGAATCAAATAGGCCCTGACCTTTAGCCCAAGACAGATAGGAAGGTGTAAATACGGAACCTTTATTATCATCTAGCCCATCCAATTGTCTGATGTGATGAATTTTGGCCTTGCATTTGTGAAGGTATTGCGTGCTTTCAACCGTCAAGCGGCTAAACCACTGCGCACCGCCTCCTGGTTGATGAGGCTGTCCCTCATTTTCTGGATACACTTTCAATACATCAGAAAGGTCTTTGCTTTCTTGGGGGGAAATGCGCATCTGCGTGATTTGAGAAGTACCATGTTTCTCTTCTAACGCCGCTACCTCACGACGTTTTTCCTCCAACTCAATCTGCAAGTGCGCCGGGATGTGCAAGGCACCAAATCCGGCGGCTTGAGCTTCGAGATGCTGAAGGACACGCCGGGCCATTTTGAGCGCCGGTGGTTCAGATGAAGAGGTATCAGTGGGCAGGATACCTGGCGAGTTCTGTGTTGCCTGAACATCCACATAAAAAGTGTAGCCCTCAGGATCTGGAATCGTAGCTATATCAAAGGGACATCTATCTTCTGCTGAGTCAATAGTAAGGTAAAAACTCTCTCGACCAGCTAAAATCCCCATCCGCACCTTCTCTTCAATGTATTCTTTGGCAAACCAGAATAAGAGTTTGTGTATTTTGTTAGTCTGATAAGTAAGCTCGTCTCTGGAGAATCCCCAGTTCACCAAAACTTCAAAAGCAATTCTTCCATCAATTTTGTGATCAGTGCGCGCACTTTTCTCCCTGGGTGTGCCTACGTATGAAGTATCTGTCACAGAAAACGGGAATCGGTAATTAAAGATATCTGGTGGATCCATTGGTGATGAATACTGTGGAGATACCTGACTGCTTTGTCCAAAGGTCACCTTTTTCCTCAATGTTCCTGACATTGAACCTGCTACCTCCTGATCCACTTGAGTACTTTCAACTTGGGTCATTAGCCCCCACGGCGCCTCATCCAACACGACCACGCCCCGATCCGCCCAGACGCCGATCTCGGCCTCCGGCAGGCCCGGCCAGACGGCGAAGGCGCGCCGGTGAAGATCGCCCGCGCGGCTGAGGACCTCGCGCCAGAGCAGGCGAAAGTCCGGGTCGCTGAGGTCGTAACCTACGAAGAGGACGGTGTGGCGCTGCAAGGCGCGCTTGACCTCGTCGAGCACGGACTCGCGGGCGCGATCCCGCCAGAGATCTAGGTGATCGTCCTCAGTGACGACCAAGCTTTCGACGTCGGCCAGAGGATTGCCGTAGAGTTGAATGATCAAGGGGCGATCCGGGAAGGCGACGGCGAGCTGGCTATCCTTCCAGACGACCTCGACGGGGATGCCCGCCGCCTGGAAGGCGCGCTGGAGCAGGTCATCGTAGGCGGTGGTGATGATCGTCTGGAGGTCGTGCTCGCGCACCAGCGCGACCACGCGCCGGTGAAAGGGCTGCGGCTGCGCGCCCTGAAGCTGCTCGCGCAGGAAGACGGTGAACTCACGCCGCCAGCCGCCGCGCCCGACCTGCTGCGCGACGCGGGCCAGGGAGGCGCGCTCGTCCAGGCCGTGACGTTGGGCCAACACGCGCGCCATCTCCGCGCAGGAGGGCACGCCGGTGACCGCCTGGGGCAGATCCGCGCCTAAGAAGAGCGCGAGGGTGTTGTTTTCCAAGGCTTCCATTAACGGGGTTG
Source organism: Anaerolineales bacterium (assembly GCA_046541755.1). Lineage (GTDB taxonomy): Bacteria > Chloroflexota > Anaerolineae > B4-G1 > SLSP01 > JAAAOZ01. The sequence goes on from JBKHCQ010000152.1 coordinate 8,133, forward strand.
GTCGCATCGTATACTGAACACGGTCACAAAGGGACATTTTCAAAGGTCTGAAAATTGAGGGTC
>JBKHCQ010000153.1:0-8149 GCA_046541755.1 Anaerolineales bacterium
GGCGGATTGGTCATCCGCTTGGTCGGAATGGCATTCCGACCTACGTTGAATAGGGTGGATTGATCATCCGCTTGGTCGGAATGCCATTCCGACCTACATCTCGCGCTGTTGATACAACTGCTCTATCTCTTTCGGCCACCAAACTCAGGTATATCCAAATCTGCCGCGATGCGACGGCGCACCTCCGCGTCGTCGATGTTCGCCGCCTGGCCGTGAAAATCTGCCGCCATAGGCGTGGTCAGCCACCAGATGAGCGTGGCCGGCTCCTCTGGCGGGCGGAGCTGATTCTTCTCGTAGTAGGCGCGATACTTTTCGGCTTGAGGGAATTGCTCCTCCGAAAGCTCGCGAATCCGCGTCTGCATGGAGGTGTCGACAATGCCGGGGTATAAGGTGTGGATGCGAATGGAAGATCCCCGGCGGTCGATCTCGCTCGCGACGTTGCGGGCGAAGTGATCCAGACCGGCCTTGGCCGCGCAATAGGCGCTCCATCCCGGCACCGGATGCGTCGCCGCGCCGCTGGAGACGAAGATCACCACGCCCGCCTCACGTGCCTCACGCTCCATCATCGCGGGAAGAAAGGCGCGCGCCGTGTAGAAGGCGCCCGTGAGATTGACGTCCACATTCTGCGCCCAAGCCTCCGGCGCCACCGCCCATGTATCCTCCACCGGCTTCACGATGCCCGCGTTGGCCACGACGATGTCCGCCGGTCCATAGGCGCGCGCCACCTCGTCCGCCAGGTGCTGCACCGCCGCCCACGATGTGATGTCGGTCGGGACGGCCATCGCTTGCCCGCCAGCCTCGCGAATCTCCTCGGCCACCGCCGCGATCTCTTCTTCTGTTCGCGCCGCCACCGCCACGGCGGCCCCGGCCCGGGCCAGGGTCAAGGCCGTCGCCCGGCCAATCCCCCGCCCGCCGCCGGTCACCACTGCGATTTTGTCATCAAGTCGTGATACTTCATTCATTGTCTATCCCCTTAGAAAGAGAAAGTAGAAGGTTGACACGTTCGTCATACGTCATTTGTTGCTACGTCTCCAGCTCTCTGATGGCCTCTTTCAGCACTCGCGCCGAGTTCTCCAGCGCTTTCTGCTCTTCGGGCGATAGCGAGGCTTCGATGATGCGCTCGACGCCATTACGGGTGAGGATGGACGGCGCGCTGAGACAGACGTCTTCCAGGCCATACTCGCCTTCGAGCAGGGTCGAGACAGTGAGGACGCTGTGCGCATCGCGCAGGATGGCGCCCACAATGCGGGTCATCGCCTGACCGACGCCGTAATAGGTCGCGCCCTTGTAATCGATGATGTGATAGGCCGAATCGCGCACAGTCTGCTCGATATCCTGGCGCTCGGCCTCCCAATTGTCGCACTTGCCACAGACGGGGCAGTAATCGTCGATGTGCATGCCGGCTAAGTTCGTCATCGACCAGGCGGCGAACTCGCTATCGCCGTGCTCGCCCAGGATGTAGGCGTGGACGTTGTGCACATCAATGCCGCAGTGCTGGCTCAGCAGATAGCGGAAGCGCGCGCTATCGAGCACGGTGCCGGAGCTGATCACCCGCCCGCGTGGCCATCCAGAACGCTTCTGCGCCACGTAGGTCAACACATCCACCGGGTTGCTCACCACTAAGATGACGGCCTGTGAGTCCTGGGCGACGATGTCGTCCACGATGTTCTCCATAATTGTGGCGTTGCGCTGCAACAAATCGAGCCGGGTCTCGGCGGGTTTCTGTTTGGCGCCGGCGGTGATGACGATCACCGCAGCATCGGCGTAGTCGCGCTTATCGGCGACGAAGATTTCGACGGAGGGGAAGAAGGGCCGACCGTGGGACAGATCAAGCACCTGACCCTGGACCAGTTCCTCATTCAAGTCCAACAGGCCAATCTGATTGGCCATACCACTTTGAGCCAGCGCATAGGCAAAGGTCGCGCCCACATCCCCCGCGCCAACGATCACGATTTTTCTGGCGTTTTGCTTGTTTTTCATTTTTGAATTGCTCCTTCCGAGTAGTTAGATCATCCCAAGGAAGATAAGATAGACATTGGTCTTATTAATTATCTTAACCTAGATATCAATTCCAACCCGTTGCACAGGGTTAAGATTAACATTGGATTAGGTTGGAGAAAGTTGGAATATCGTAGGCAAGAAAAAAAACGCGCCCCTATCGCGATGATGGAGGCGCGTTCATATCAAATTTGTCTGGCCGCCGGCATTGCTGCGGCCTCAAGAATGCGAATCAAGTGACGGGATAGACATCTGGGTCTTCCTTATCTTTCCGATCCTCCGAACCGTGGGGGGTCAAGAAGATGATCGCTCCGACGCTGCAAGCGCGTCTGAATCACAACATCGCCATCACGATGTACCCGCCGGCAAAGAAGCCGTTCACGCCTACTGCGACGCCTTGGAAAAAGGTCGCCACCAGCGCGCCGATGATTCCGGCCAGTAGGGCAACGCGAGGGCCAACTGCCCCACGGCCTCTACGGTGGTGACCAAGCCCATCCCCGCGACCCAGAACCAAAAGAGTTGGCGTCCCAAGACGATCAACATCAGCCCGACGAGAATTCGCAACGCATTCATCACGCCCCCTGCCTCTCCGCCTATTTCCCCAAGAGTAACAAGACGCCGGCCGCGATGGCCAGCAGGGACATCACCAGGCCCAATCCGCTGAAGCTGAAGCTAATCAAGGTGAGCAACCCGGTGAGGAGGAACCACGCGCCGGCCAGGATGACGCCGATGTTATTCATAGCGCTCCCCTCAAGCGTCAGCAACATCGCAGCGCCGGCGGCAATCGCCAGCACCGCCATGATCAGCCCCATGCTCATAAAGCTTAAGTCGATCAAGCCGATCAAGCCGGTAGCGAGCAGCCAAATCCCCGGCAGAAGATAACTCAGCTTTGAGGTCAGCTTGCCGCCCGGCATGCCCATCAACAGGACCACCCCGGCAGCCAACGCGAGCAGATCCAACAGCAGCTTCAGCGTCGAACCGCCGATGCCCACGAGATCAAACACGCCTTTGGCGATCAACCAGATAGCTAACAACATCCATCCCAAACCCGAATCCACATCGATACGTTTCATATTCAACTCTTCATGTCGTTACTGTCGCGGCCAAATTCGGCGTCCGAAGATCAGGGAAAGGACAAGCAGGACGAGGAAGATGAAGAAGATGATTTTCGCGACTTCGGTAGCGGCGCCTGCGATGCCGCCAAACCCCAAAGCACCCGCGATCAATGCAATGACCAGAAAGATCAGAATCCATCTCAACATAATTGTAACCTCCCGTATGTTTTCACTCTAAGAAGATATACCCAACTTACATAGTTCTCGATGCTCCACGTTGGCCGGTCTTAAATTTCTGGGCCTGGCCCTTGAAGAGAAACCCGATCACCAAACCGGCTACGAATCCGCCGATGTGCGCCCACACCGCCACGCCGCCCGTCTGGGCCGTCTCTGCGCCCAGGGCGGCGACGCCGTTGAGGAATTGCATCAAAGCCCAAAATCCCAGGAACACAATGGCCGTAATCCGCGTGATGCCAATGCCCCACCAGGAGAAGTAGAGTACTTTGATCCGAGAGCGGGGGAACATCACGACATACGCGCCTAAGATTGCGGCAATCGCACCGCTGGCGCCGACGCTAGGCATTGAGCTACCCCAATTGACGACGATGTGGGTTACGGACGCGGCTATACCTCCACCCAGATAGAAAAGCAAGTATCCAATTTTCCCCAACACGGCCTCGATGTTGTCGCCGAAGACCATTAGAAAGACCATATTGCTGATGAGATGCATCCACCCGCCGTGCAGGAACATCGAGGTGAACAGGGAGTATAATTGGCGGCCTTGGCCGATCTGAGCGGGCACCACGCCGTATTGGCGAAAGAGTTGATCTATGCCCTCGACGCCTACGGTCAACTCGATGCCAAAGGCGATGGTATTGAGAATGAGCAACGCCGTCGTTATGATCGCCGGGCCAGAATCGCGAACGTCCGTATCTCCAATGGGGAACATCGTTGCGCCTCCTTAACTTCATTTCTCCATCAACATCAGTGTAGGGGACAGCTCGTCGAATGCCAGGCTTTGGTTCCCCCCAGCACAACGACCAACTCCTCGCCGTCCCACATCTCGGAGCGCTGCAAGTAGCTCGCCGCGATCATCGAGCGCAGGCCGCTGCCGCAAAAGATGTAGATGGTGCGATCTTGCGGGATGACGTCCGGCTGTTTCGATGCCCGTAGGCGCTCTGGCAATTGGGTGATGTGGATGTGATGCCCGTCGGGGATGGCGCCCTCCGCCGCTAACTCCTCATCGCTGCGCACGTCTAAGATCCACGTGGCGTAGCCCGCGTCGAGGCGATGACAGAGCTGCTGGGTCGTCACCGTGCGGATCGACGCGCTCTCCCGGCCCGACATGTGCCAAGCCAACATCCCGCCCGCGAGGTAGCCCGCGACGTTATCGTAGCCCAGGCGCACGAGCGTGCGCACCACGGGCGTGAGGTCGTCGCTCTCGCCGACGAGCAGCAGCGGCTTATCGTAGGGCAAGAACCAGCCCGCGAAGCTCGCCAGGCCGCCGTCCCAGATCGAAAGCGCGCCGGGCACGTGCGCCGTGGCGAACGCGACCTCTGAGCGCGTATCCAACACGACCGCATCTTCATCCTCCATCTGCGCTTCGAAGGCCCCCGGTTTCAGCGGCGTGGGCGCGGGCAGCGGGCCGATTATGGGCGGGCCGGATAAGTTCAGCCTCTCCATCTTTCGGAAGTAGGGGGGACGCTCCAAGACCTGGGCGACGTGCTCCACAAAATCCGCCTTCTCCGTATGCTGAAGCTTGGGATTGTGCGCGCGCTCCAATCCAATTGTCGTCCACACTCGCTCGGCGATCTCGCTGCCGCAGACGGAGCCGGCGCCATGCGCCGAGCAGACGATGACCTCGTCGCCCAAGGGCAACAGCGTCTCGAAGAGCGTGTCGTAGAGCAGCGCGGCCATCTCCTCCTTGCGATCCACATCGACCAAATCCACCCGGCCCACATCCCCGGCGAAGAGGGCGTCGCCCGTGAAGACCATCCACGGGTGGCCATCGGGATCGTGCAGGAGGTAGCTCTTCGAGCCGGGAGTGTGGCCGGGCGTGTGCAGCGCCATCACCTTCAGCCGGCCCACCGACCACGTCTGGCCCGCCTCGACCGCCGCGCCGTACTCATAGGACAACTCGCTATCGGCGTGCCAGATGTCAGCGCCGGTGCGCTCCGCCAGTTCCAGCGAGCCGATGAGATAATCCTCGTTGCGGTGCGTCTCCAAAATTGCCGTGATCCGATGCCCCGCGCGGCTCGCGCGCTCGATGTAAACCTCGACATCGCGGCGCGGATCAATTACCAGCGCCTCGTGCTGATCGCCGATCAAGTACGAATAGTGCGCCAAGCCAGTGGATTCAATGCGCTCAAATAACATCCATCGCTCCTTTCGCAAAAAATCTAGAATCGATTTTCTCTAAACCCAATAAAGTAGCCGGCCCCAGTCCCCCACCGGGGCCGGCCAACACGATGAACCGGCAAACCTAGCGAGGATTCGGCCCGGTCACCGTGGGGTTTTGAGGATAGGAACTCCATTCGGTGAACGATCCTTCGTGGATCTTCACCTTGGGGAAGCCCAGGTACCACTTGAAGAGCAGGAATTCGTTGGTGGCCTCGCGCCCGGTGCCGCAGGAACAGATGACGGTCTTCTCCGGCGTGATTTCGTGCTTATCTAGGATTGCCTGAATTTCGTCATCGGAGCGCAGCTTGCGCGGGTTTTCATCGGTCATAAAGGTTTTCCAGGGCACATTGAGGGCGCCGGGAATGTGACCGGGTTTGATCCACGGGCCTTGGCCTTCGTAGACATTCGCGGGGCGCGCATCCAAGAGGATAACGTTATCCCGATCCTTCAACGTCCTGAAGCTATCATACGCCACGAAGTACTCGCGTTGCACCTCCACGCCGAAATTGGATTCCGTCACCTCCGGGAAGACCTGCGAGATCGGCCCCTCGTCCTGCATCCACTGCTCGAAGCCGCCATCTAGCACGTAGACGTTCTTGTGGCCAAATCGCGCGAGTGTGTAGGCCATCATCGTCTGCTCCAGGCCATTGCCCCAGCCGGAGAAGAGACCCGCGCCCGTGTAGACAACCACCGGGCGATCCGCTTCTAAGCCCACGCGGCGGAAGAGCAGCTCGATGACCGTCTCCGGCACATACTGCGCGGGCAGGCCATTCTTGGGGATACGAAACAGCCCTTCATTCATGTAGATCGCGCCGGGGATATGAGCCTTGATGTAATCGTGGACATTGGGCTGCGTGTCTAAAATCATCAAATTCTCATCGATGGCATGATCCATCAGCCATTGGGTATCGACCCATTTAACAATGCCATCACCATGCGGATACTCTTTCGTCATTTAAGTCCTCCTTATCCCAAACTGAGCGGTTTATCGATCTCAAATCCCTCGATGAATTGGGAGATCTCTTCCTCCGCTTGTACTTTGGTGAAGTGATAGCGCTCACGCAATTTCTCGGCGAGCTTATCCCAGTTGCCTTCGATGTAGGCGAGATCCTCGTCCGTCAACTCATCCCATTTCTGTCGCGCTTCCGACCGAATTCCCAGCCATTCAGATCCTGTAAGGCTGTTGCCCATTTCGCACCTCCTATCGGTTTGCTAAACACACTGAGGCTGATCAAAAGATTGATCAGCCTCAACCGCTCATTCTCAAACTACTTCGATCTCCTTGCTGCTTTCCCACAAGCCGTGGATGTTGCAATACGAGACCGCGATCAATGTGCCGGCCTGATCGATTTTCATCTCGGTGGCGCCGGTATGATGTGTATACACCGGGCCTTCGTTCGCGCCCTTGGTCGACGCACCGTGCGCGTTGAACTCGAAGTGTGCTACATCATAGATAAAGTTGCCCTCATCCGGCTTGAAGTAGAGCTTGGCCCACGCGATGTGATGCTCAGTGGTATTGGGATGCCCCACTTCCTTGCCCAACGTCACTTTGACATCGAAGAACTCCCCGGCCTTGACGGCCTCAGGTGCTTCGATCACGGGCACATGCTTCTCTTTCTTCCAATCAGCGCTTTGAATGTGCTTTCCTAACATACGTTAAAACTCCTTTCGAAACCCCTTTCGATTTGACCGTGAATATCAACCGACGTCACGCCAGCTTGGCGTGCAACTCAATCGTCAACCCCTCACGCAGCAGGTTGGAGACCGGACAACCTTGATCGGCCGCCTCCGCGATCTCCTGGAAAGTCGCCGCGTCGATACCGGGCACGTTTCCTTCGACCTCCAGCGTCATCTTCGTGATGGCAAAACCACCCTCCCGCTTTTCAAGCAAGCACGTCGCCTGGGTCGCGATACTCTCCGGAGCGTAGCCCTTTTCGCTCAACGTGAGCGCGAACGCCATACTGTAGCACGCCGCATGCGCCGCCGCGATCAACTCCTCCGGATTCGTCCCCGGCTTCTGCTCAAATCGCGTGCCAAAACTATAAGCCTCGCCCTTGAGCGCCCCACTCTCGGTCGTGATATCGCCCTGACCACTCTTTAAATCGCCTCGCCATTCCGCCGATCCAACTCGTTTAATCGCCATTTTCCCTCCTTCGGCTCGCTCCTGATGCTTTTTGATTAACTAACCCAAAAGCTTCAGCCAATAGAAAATTTGAAAGTTCATCTTGTTTATTATGATATTATAAAAAGCAGCGCTGAACGGTTGAGCCGCGTTGCCGTCATCGTTGCATTCAGTTAGATAGGGTTGGAATAGCGTTGGGCGCCATTTGGGCACAGAGACGCACAAGCCCCCGGCACCGTAACGATGCCGAGGGCTTGAAAATCCGTCCCACAACCACGCTCTGCAATGCAATTCACGGCCTAATAGCCTAGTAACCTTATCATTTAATTTGACAAGCCATGGTCACCTAACCACGCCAAAAGCTGAGCGAAGCGCCAGCCGAGGACTCGACAGGTAGCGAATGTATCTCCGGCTGATATAGGGGCCTGTCGGCGGCGGCGCTCGCTAAAGGTATGCCCTTCATTTACTTGGGGATCACAGCCGCCCTGCGAATCACGGCCCTCTTCGGTCGGCAGCGACAAATCAGCAGATGAAGCAAATTCAGTGGATGTGCTATGCTATTGTGCTATGCTAT
>JBKHCQ010000154.1:0-8099 GCA_046541755.1 Anaerolineales bacterium
GCTGCAAGGTTGGCTTGTGGAAGAAGGTGTCCGCGACGCACATATTCAATGAGTAGATCGGGTTTGGCTCGCGTACTTTCGCCATTGCGTCGCCATCCGAGTCAAGATAGGCCCGGATGGCAGGTAGTGGGTCGTCGTACACGGATAGTAGAACCAACGGGAAGAGTTGTTGGTAAGTCTGCACGATGAGATCGCGCAATTGCTGGGCGGAATAGCGCAACACCTCTTGGCGGGGAAGGACTAGTGCCACATCGATCTCTGTCTGATCGGGCGCCCGTAGCCATTCCTGCCACGTGATGTCTGTCCCTTTTTCTATATCGGTGATGCCCTCTTGATACCCAAAAATAAGACTCGGATTAGTAAAGTTGTTTTTCAAGAGCCGGATCAGCGCGGCATGGTGTTTCTGACAGTTACGCAAGAAGCGCTCGTGCGGTTCAGTGCCGTATTCTCCGAGGTAGAAACTACACCCTAACTTTTCAGCATAGATCCACAGCGAAAGCTGAGCGTCAGTGGGACGTTTGCCGCCTTCTGGATAGAGCGCGCCCCAGTAGAAATCCCACGCGCCGCCCTGGCCATAATCATTTTTGAGGATGCGGGAGAAGAGACGTTTCTCGGTTTCCATCACATCGGTGACGGCCGGAGGCAACGCCGCGATCACATCGCGCATCAGGTGCTTGAAAGGTTCTTTGAGATGAGCTTTGAACGCCTCTCTGTGCGCCATGTAGAAATCCTTGGTGGGATTCTGGTGGAGTCTCGATAGCAACTCAAAGGTTCGAGCGGTGAAATAGCCAGGGGTAGACGATGTTGCCAATGACGTCACGAAGGCCGGCCAATTTACATCGGGATGTTTATCCACAATAAGATCGAGCGCTTCCGGTGTGAGCCGGAACAAATAACCCTGTTTGACCTTCGCGTTATGATTAAGCGGCCCTTGCTCAATATCGAGATCCAATAGGTCTGCGGCGAAATCCTTCAGCGAAACAGGCGGACGCAACTCGTGATAAGCGGTGCGAACTAATCGCCCCTCTTGTCCCCACTCACTCTCGGTGGATGCATGCGGCTTTTCTGCGATCACAGCGCTGGCCTGGACATGACTCACGTAATGCACCGCGCCGTCTGTGTAATGCAGGACGATATCACCTTCCTGAACTTCGTCGAGTAAGTCCCAATAATATATCGAGCGTCCACCCTTGGATTGAAGCGGCGCCCACAGAAATTCGCCGCGCTTTTCATCTTCCAATGTCGCGCCCTGATTGACCCACCAGACGTTGGAGGTCTCTTCATCTGCTGGCGAGGTTTCTATGCCTTGAGAGAACAGATGAGGTCGCTGGCTTTCATCGAAGAGGGCCTCAGCGATCTCCGGTTGATTATGTTTGCGAGTATGTGTAGCTTCCCAGTTCTCAAAGCGCTCTCTAATGTAAGAGAGACTGGCCGCTTGAGCCTCCTGTAGCTCAAATTTCAATTGACGTGCTTGTTCAATTGAAAGAGTGTAGAAACACACTTCGATATCACTATGGGTGGTAAAAGTGAATTTCTTTGTTAATTCTGAAATATCTTGTGCTAATTCCGCTAATAATGTGATGCCTACTCTATCTCGCTTGATGAGTTTCTCGAATTGTAAAATGGCCCATTTACCAAAATTTAGCCGTAGACGTTTCGCAGTTTGGGCCCACGTAATCGCGAACCGCTTATCACCTGGGCCTTCAACGCTGAGCATCTTTAACGTTTCACGCAAGAAATCAAAGGCCCACTCTGCTTCTTCCTGGTTGGCAAAGATGTTGGAAAACGGTGGGGCAAGAATGGTATCGTTTCCCTTTACATCTTCACCCATCGGCTCTGGGCTATCCTCCCCAAAATGATAGTCCTTCACGGCAACCAGCCAATGGCTAAACATATCGAAAAGATCCGCATCCCGAAGATCCAGCGTGTAAAACTGATGCATCACGGGCATCAGAGTGTGGATCAACTTCCAGCCCGTCGCATTCGTCGCCGGATACTCGCGTAATTTTTGCCCGTGGGACGTACCGGCGAAGTAATTGATGGTTTTTCGTGATTTGTTGTTAATCAGCAGGAAGTCATCGGGGCGCAGCGCGTTGAGGATGGGCGTGAGCGTGCCGGTCTGGAAGCCGGTGGTGTACGGCAATGTCGCGAACTCGTCACAGGCGGCCTTCAGTTGTGTCGGATGTTCAGTGCAGCGGTGCACGAAATCGAAAATGGCGCGTGTAACCTTGGGCCAATCTTCTGGCTCTGTCCAGCCGGACGCCTCATATTTTATGCGCACATCGGTATTGAAGGCCGGGGCAATACAGGTCCAACGCCCGGCCTCGCGGTTGGCCTCGGTATCAGCGTGGGGCAACAACTTGGTAAGCACCAAATCGGTGATGTCCTCGCCTGCGGCCTCTGCCGCGAGAATGGCGTCCATATTAGCTCGCGCTTCCTCTCTGGCCGTAGCATAGGCCGTCAGATGCGCCTGCCCATCTGGCGTCTTTAAAAAGGTGCCGAGGCACTCCTCAAAAAACTTCTCGAACTGCGCTCGTCGTGCTGAATCTATCTCAATCTTGCCATCGACCAAACTCATGTTGATACCTCCGGCCACTTTTTAGTGCTACAACCCAATCTCATCCAAAAACTCCCCCACCCGGCCATCATACGCCGCCGGGTTCTTGAGCAGCGATTCGGCGCGCGCGCCGCTTCGCCACGTGGAGCGCGCGGCTGGCCGCCGGCGGGATGTAGGCGTCGTCGCCGCCTTGAAGTCGCAACCGGCCCTCGCTTTGCAGATGAGGGCCGGTTGTGTGCTTGGTTTGTACGCGCCGAGGCGACTAGGCCTACTCCCTAGATCTACACCCAGCCGCGCAGGCGCATCGCTGTCTCGACTTTGGCGATGGCGACCCAGTAGGCCGCGTCTCGCATATAAAGGTCTTTCTCCAAAGCGGTCTTCAACACACCGTTGAATGCCTGCGCCATGTTGTTATCTAGCTTATCCAGGACTTCCTCTTCGGTCCAGTAGTAGTTCATATCGTTCTGAACCTGCTCGAAGTAGGAGCACGTCACGCCGCCGGCGTTACAGAGGAAGTCGGGGATCACGAAGACGCCGCGCTCCTTGAGCACCGTGTCGGCCTCTAAGGTGGTGGGGCCGTTGGCGCCTTCGGCCAAGATCTTGACCTGCTCGCTGATGTCTCCCACATTCTCGCCGGTGATAACGCCCTCGACGGCGGCGGGGATCAACACATCCACATCTTTATAGAGCCACGCATCGCCATCTTCAACCTGATAGCCCGCGCTCTCGGCTTCCTCGCGGTTGACCGTGCCGTATTCGTCGGTGATATCTTGGAGGAAGTAGGGATCAATCCCGTCCATTTTGGTATAGGTGTAGGCCACTTTATCGTTATTATCCCAGCAAGAGACGCAGATGACCTTGCCGCCCAACATCTCGATGAAGGTGCGCGCCGCGTATTGGGCCACATTGCCGAAGCCCTGGATGGAAGCTGTCTGACCGCGCGAGTCCAAGTTTAGATGCTTCATCGCTTCGCGCACGGTGACCACGACGCCGAAGCCGGTCGCGGCGGTGCGTCCGCGCGAGCCGCCCCCGCCGACGGGCTTGCCCGTGATCACGCCGGGCACATATTCCCCCCGCAACTTCGAGTACTCGTCCATCATCCAGCCCATCATCTGGGATGTGGTGCCGACGTCGGGCGCGGGCACATCGTTGCGCGGGCCTAGATTCTTCCACACCGAGTCGATCCACTCGCGGCAGAGGCGCTCCTTCTCGCCCGTAGAGAGTGTCGCCGGATCGACCACCGCGCCGCCCTTACCGCCGCCTAGCGGGATATCCGCCACGGCGCACTTCCACGTCATCCACGTCGCCAGCGCCTTGACGGTATCCACAGTCTCGTTGGCCGCGAAGCGAATCCCGCCCTTGGCCGGGCCGCGCGCGTCGTTGTGCTGTACGCGGAAGCCAAAGAACACCTTGATCGATCCGTCGTCCATTCGCACCGGAAGCTGGAATTTGAATTCGCGCATTGGCCAGCGCAGCATATCGCGCACCGCCTGCTCCAATTCCATCTGCTCGGCTACTTGATCGAATTGGGCTTGTGCTAACTTGAACGGATTCATTTTTTCGCTCATTGCTATAATTTCTCCTTTAGTTTGGCTAATTATAAGAGGTTTAAAGTGCTGTCTCGATCTCACGCTACTTAAGCTTCGGAGCGTGTATGTTCCAGTTCGTGTTGCACCAATTCGCGCGTGGTCTGAGGATTCGCCTTGCCGCGCGTCTCCTTCATCACCTGCCCGATGAACCAGCCGATGACCTGGGTCTTCCCTGCCAGATATTGGCCCACCTGCTTGGGGTTCTCGGCGATGACCTTCTGTATCACGCTGGCGAGTGCGTCCGTATCGGAGATTTGCGCCAGCCCCAGGCGCTTCATAGCCTCTTGGGGATCCTCGCCGGTCTCGAAGATCTCGCTGAGCACCTGCTTGGCCGCCGTTATGCTGACGGCGCCCGCTTCGCGCAGCTTGATCAGGTCAACTAACTTCTCCGGCGCGACGCTCAACTCGGTGATCTCCTGGCCGTTCTCGTTCATCAGCCGGAACAGCTCACCGGTGATCCAGTTGGCGACCTCCTGCGGGGCGATGTTTGCTTCACAGGCTTGCTCCGCCGCCGTCTCGAAGTAGTTGGCGATGGCCTGGGTGCTGACCAGCAGCTCCGCATCGTAGGGGCGGATGTCGTAGGTCGCGATCAGCCGGCGCTTCTTCGCCAGCGGCAGCTCCGGCACTTGCGCCTGCACCTGCTCGATCCACGCGGCCTCGATCTCCAGCGGCGGAATATCCGGCTCCGGGAAGTAGCGGTAGTCGTGGGCGAATTCCTTGCTCCGCTGCGGGTAGGTGCGCTCCTCGCTCTCGTCCCAGCCCATCGTCTGCTGCTGGATGACGCCGCCGGTCTCCAATACCGCGATTTGGCGCTCGATCTCGTAGGCGACGCCGCGCGTCAACGCCCGGAACGAGTTGAGGTTCTTGATCTCCGTGCGCGTGCTCAGTTCTGCCTGGCCCTGGGGCCGCACGCTGACATTGGCCTCGAAGCGCATCACGCCCTTCTCCATATCGCCGGAGTTGATGCCCAGGTAGACCAGCACCTCGTGCAACCCCGTCGCGTAGGCCTGCACCTCTGCCACGGAGTGCATATCCGGCTCGCTGACGATTTCGAGCAGCGGCACGCCGGCGCGGTTGAAGTCCACCATCACGCTCCCATCCTCCATGTGATAGAGCTTGCCGGTGTCCTCCTCCAGATGCGCCCGATGCACGCCGATGCGTCGCCGCTCGCCCTCCACCTCGACCTCCAGGTAGCCGTCGACGGCCAGCGGGAGATCGTACTGCGAGATTTGGTATCCCTTGGGCAGATCCGGGTAGAAGTAGGATTTGCGGGAGAAGACGTTGATGGGGGAGATGGTGCAGTTGAGCGCCAGCCCCGCCAACATGCCCATCTCGACGGCGCGGCGATTGACGACGGGCAGTGTGCCCGGCAGCGCCAGACAGATCGGGCAGACGTACATATTCGGCTCCAGATTGCCCGTATCCGGCTTGATGGGACAACCACAGAACATCTTCGATTGCGTGTGAATCTGCGCGTGAACTTCCAGGCCTATGACCGCTTCATATTCCATGTAATCTCCTCGTAAAAAATAGGCGTGGGGCGGATTGATAATCCGCCGGTCGGAATGGGATTCCGACTTACATTTCTTACATTTCTTACATTTCTACATTCTTTGGGAATTGCGAATATGTTTTCTCGAAACCCTTGCGAAGGTTACACAAGTGATCTCGAAAAGTCCGAACTATGTGCCGCGAAAAGGTCAATCGGTTGTCCAGAGTTTTCGTGAACCTTCGCAAGGGTAATGAAAGGTATCAGTGTCGTCGGATAAAGCGCGCGATGCGCTCCAAGGCCTCTTCGATCTGCTCGTAGGCGGTGGCGTAGGACATCCGCACGTGGCCCTGGCCCGCCTCGCCAAACGCCCGGCCCGGAATGACCGCGACGTTCTCTTCCTGCAACAACTCCTCGGCGAAGGCGTTGTCGTCCATCTCCGTGGAGGTGATGTCGGGGAAGGCGTAGAACGCGCCCTGCGGTTCCACGCACGTCAGGCCTAGGTCGTTCAGGCCGGAGACGATCAGCTTCCGCCGGCGATCATATGCCTGGCGCATTTCCTCGACGAATGGCCCGCCGATCTCCAGGGCCTTCACTGCCGCCCACTGCGAGGCCGTCGGCGCGGACATAATCAGGGATTGATGGATCTTGCGCATCTGCCCGACCCATTCCGCCGGCCCCAGGATGTAACCCACGCGCCAGCCCGTCATCGCGTAAGCCTTGGAGAATCCCTGGAGGACGACCGTGCGCGAGTACATTCCCGGCAAGCTGGCGAAGCAGGTCGGCTCGACGCCGTAGACCAGGCGATCATAGATCTCGTCGGAGATCACGATCAAGTCGTGCTTTTTCACCACCGACGCGATCTCGTTGAGGCGCTCGCGGGAGATCACGGTGCCGGTGGGGTTGTTGGGCGAGGCCAAGAAGAGCGCCTTCGTGCGCTCCGTGATCGCCGCCTCGATGGCCTCCGCCGTGATCTGGAAGCCGGTGTCGCACGACGTCGGCGCGACCACAGGCTTCGCGCTTACCATCATCGCCGTGGGCCGGTATGAGACGAAGCTCGGCTCCGGGAAGATGATCTCATCGCCGGGATCTAAGAGCGCGCACATCGCTAAGAAAAGCGCCTCCGAGACGCCGACGGTGATCAGAATCTCACTCACCGGATTGTAGGTCTGGTGATAGAGAGCGTCGATGTGCGCGGCGATGGCGCGCCGCAACTCGATCAGCCCGGAGTTGGAGGTGTAGTGCGTCTCCCCCCGCTCCAGCGCCGCGATCCCCGCCGCGACAATCGGCTCCGGCGTGTCGAAGTCCGGCTCTCCAATGCCCAAACTAATCACATCATCCATCGTGGCCGCGATGTCAAAGAATCGGCGGATGCCAGATGCGGGCATCCCGGCCGCGCGCTGCGAGACGAATTTATTAGCGTTCACGTGCATCATCACTCCTTTTAGAGTTACGAGTTACAGGTTGCAAGTTACAGGTTGCAAGTTACAAGTTACAGGTGCGTCAGCGCTCGGCGAGGACTTGGCTAACTTTCAGTTGAAGAGTCGCCGAGGTTGAGATGCCGGAAGCGCCCCTCAAGTTCCACCCAACGCCCGATCAGCGACGTCTCCAGCAGCTCGGCCTCGATCCGCGCGCCCTCATCTACAATCGTATCGCGCAGGACACTGTCGCGGACTTTGGCGCCCTCGCCGATGGAGACGTACGGCCCCACCACGGAGCGCTCAACGATAGCTTTCGGGTGGATGTGCACGGGCGGCACGATGGTGACGCCGGGGCGCATCGTCTCCGGGCTGTTATCGTAGCCGTGTTCCAAAATATAGCGATGGGTGATGAAGGTCGTCTCCGGCTTGCCGGTATCCAACCACGTCCCGACCTCGCGCGGTTTGAAGGTCGCGCCCTCCTCGATCATCAAGTTCACCGCATCCGCCAAATAATACTCGCCCTTGGTTTTGATGCGGCGCTCCATCAGGGTCTCGCAGGCGCTGGCCAGCCACGCGCCATCGTTGAAGTAGTAGAGGCCGATCAGGACGTTCTTGTTCTCTTTCGTATCCGGCTTCTCCACCAGATACTGGGCGATGCCCTTGTCATCCGTCTCCACCACGCCGAAGCGGCGCGGATCCTCTTCGATCTTCGTGTAGATCACGCCATCCAGCCCCGCTTGATCGAGGTCGGTGAAGTCGGCGTCATCGAAGAGCGTATCGACGAACATCATAAACATCGGGCCATCGAGGTGCTCGCGCGCCAACCAGAGCGCGTGCGCCTGGCCCAACATCTCATCCTGCACGACGTAGTGCGTGGGGATGTCGTAATTTTCGCTGATGTACTCTTTAACCTGATCGCCCAGCCAACCGATGATGAAGACGTACTCATCGATGGGCGCGTCCCGGAATCGCTCCAGGATATGCCCCAACATCGGCTTGCCCGCCACGGGCAGCAGCGGCTTCGGTCGTGACCAGGTGTGCGG
>JBKHCQ010000155.1:0-8060 GCA_046541755.1 Anaerolineales bacterium
GAAATGATTGCGGTTTCGTTAAGCTCAACCTTGCGAAGGTTAGGGAATCGCCCCGTATTTGGGAGCCATTTTCATCCGACCTGTGAGACTTGAGGAGAAATGGCCTCGCCAACCTTCGCAAGGAATTGTTTTTCGAAAGGCCAGAGGCTAGTCGGGCGGGCCGGGATAGTCCTCGCCCAAGATGACAACGATGTCCTGTGCGCTCTCCGCCTGTTGGCCTCGAATCAGGGCGGAGGGCGGCAATTGCAACAGTTTGATGATCTGTGAGGCGCAGGTTTCTTTATCGCGGTGCAAAATAACCATCGAGTTGGCGTAGTTCTGGCGCTCAGCGTTGGCGACTTCCACGACGTTGAGGCCCTGCTGCTGAAGGTACTCCCCCGTCTGGCCGGCGAATCCCGATTGCAGGGTGCCGTTGAGCACGGCGATGCTGGCCGGCTCTGACGTGGCCGTCGGGGCGGGCGGAACGTTGCTCTGGGCCGGTTCTTGTGTCGGTGTGGGCGTTGGCTCGTTTTCGAAGAAGACATAATCGCGCACCTCGCGCATCTTCTCACGCAGCGGGACCAGTACCTGCGAGCCTTCGGGCGTTGTCCAGTTCTGCGTGCAACTCCCATCGATGACGCCGAAGCGAATCTGCGATTGATCCACCTGCGTAGCCAAATTCGCCAACGCTAAGATCTGATCGAGCGCCAGCTCGGTTTGAATGGAAGTGTCGACAGTGGCGTAGATCTCGGAGGCGTTGCGGGCCAGATCGGGCAACAAATCCAGGCTGACGATCCGATCCAAGATGGCCAACATCACCTGCTGTTGACGGCGCGCGCGGGCAAAGTCGCTGCTGCCATGGCGGGTGCGGGCATACTTCAACGCCATCGATCCATCAAAGTGATGCCAGCCCGGTTCGATGACCAGGTGCTCGTAGCCGTAATGACCGTCGGGATATTTGGCGTCGTCGATGCGCTCTTCGACGTAAATATCGATGCCGCCGATCAAGTCAACGATCTCGATGAAGCCGTGGAAGTTGACGCGGACATAATAATCGATGGGAACGCCTAAGTTGTACTCCACCGTCTCGACCGCTAACGCCGGCCCGCCGCCGGGATGCCCGTAGAGATCGCCTAAGAAGTGCGCGGTGTTGATGCGCCCGCTGTTATGGCCGGGAATTGGCACCCACAAATCGCGCGGAATGGAAAGCGCGCCCGCGCGCAATGTTTTGGGATCTAAGGTGACCAACATTATCGTATCGGTCCGCCATGGCCCACTCTCCTGCGCGCGCTCATCGATCCCCAGCACGAGGACGGTGACGCGGTTTTCGCCCGTCCAGGTGGGGAGCGCCGAGCCAAAGGAGTATTTGACGTTCTCGCTGGAGCCGGTGCTGCTGGGAAGGCCGGGCATGCCGCCCGGCGTGGCCAGCGCGCCCTGGAACCAGGAGAGGACAAAGAGCACCACCGCCACGGCGATGCCCAACAATAACAGCAGTAGAACGCCGGTCAGCAGCGCCGGCGCCATATTTCTGCGCTGTGCAATGCTTCTTTTTGTCATAAAATGTGCCTCCGGTATTTTACCCAACCCTTGCGAAGGTTACACGAGGATTTCGGGAATAGTTCACGAGCAGAAAGAATTCGGTTTGCACTTTTATTTTGCTTGGAACTCAGTCGCCGAAGGGCGACTTCGTAATGGTGGCCGTGGTTTTAACCGCCGGGCCTAGGACCACTCCGGATTTCGGTCTCGAAATACAACATCTAACCCCGGATGCCTTAATTTGAAAGGTTCCCCAGTAGATTATTTTTTCTGATCGCGTTGAATTAGCGCCAGCAGGGCTTCTTCCCACCGATCCACCGCCGGGGGCAGATGATAAGCCTGTTGGAGGAAGCGGCGGCCGTTCTCTCCTAGGCGCGCCCTCGCGGCGGGATCGTTCAACAGGCGGATGACGGCCTCCGCGAATGTGGATGGCTCATCCGCCGTGATGAGATGCTCGCCGGGCGTCGCGCCCAGCCCATGGTTGCAGACCGTCGTCGCGACGACGGGGACGCCCATCGCCAAGGCGTCCATCACCTTTTGCAACAGGCCGCCCGCCACCAACAGCGGCGAGATGAAAACGTCGGCGGCGCGATACCAGGGCGCCAGATCCTCGACAAAGCCGGTGACGATCACGCGCTCATCTCCCCTAACGCGCTCGCGCAGAGCAGGCGGCGGCGATCCGCCGACGATGTAGAGACGCGCCTCGGCCGCCTCGCGCCGGATGCGGGGCCAGATCTCATCCAAAAACCACCGGATGCCGGTGAGGTTGTGCTGGCGATCCATCGCGCCGACGAAGAGGAGGTTCGCGCCGCGCGGCGCGGCCGGTTCTGGGGCGGACGTTGAATCGAAGGCGGGGGCGAGCGGGACTAGTAGCAGATCGCGCGTCGGGAAGCGCGGGGCCATCAAGGCGCGGTCGCCCTCGGAGATGGCTAAGATGAGGTCGTAACGCCGGTAAAGGGCCGGTTCCAGATAGCGAAAGAGGGCGGCTTTGAGCTGCGCCAGCGCGCGACGCAACCCCGTCAAGCGAGCGGCGCGCTGCTCCTGCAGGAACCAGTTGACGTCCTGGGTGCGGAAGGAGGCCGGCGGCAGCGGCTGACCGATCAGGATGGCGGCGGTTTGGGTGGTCTCGACGTGGACGGCGTCGGGGCGCAGATCGCGCAGCGCGCGGGCCACGGCGCGGCGAAAGGCCAAGTAGCTGCGGGCGATGGCGAACGGGGCCGGGCCGGGGAGATCGCGATGGTGTGATGTGGTGATGGCCTCCTCGCAGATTGCCGCGACCCGCGGCAGATGCTCGCGCTCCGGTTCGCGCATCCGCGCGACCAACGAGATGCGATGGCCACGCTGATGGAGGGCCGTCATCAGCCCAAAAAGCGACTCCCCCCCGGCATGACCGACCGAGGGGGCAGGAAATTGTTTGTAAATAAAGAGGATGTGCGCCATTCAGGTAGGATTTACGCGATAGGCATCGCCACGACCAACATCGTCGGGCGATTCTTGGCCTCCCGATAGAAGAAGTTGGAGACCTCACGGCGGACGGTCTTCTCGACGACGTCCGGCGTGGTCGTCGGCGCGATGCCCTTCAGCGCGCGCCGCACGATATCCTCAGCTTCATCCACCAGCTCAGCCAACACCTCGCGAGACGCCACCCCCCGCGTCTTGATGACAGGGTGGTCGATCAATTGGCCTTGGGTCTGATCGTAACGGAAGGCGATGTAGCAGACGCCCGTCGCGGCCAATTCATCGCGATCTTGCAAAATCGAGGGGCTGATCGCATCGCCCACCCAGGAGCCGTCCACGTAGACGTAGCCGCCGGGGATGCGCTCGCCGATCTCCATCGAGTTCTCGGTAAAGCGGATAATGTGACCATTTTCCACGGCGGCGGTGTGACGCTCAGGAATGCCCACCTGGTGCGCCAACGCGGCATGTTGCTTGAGATGGCGCAACTCGCCGTGAATGGGGATGAAGAATTGGGGGCGCAGGATGTTGATCAGCATCTTTAACTCCTCTTGGCTGGCGTGACCGGAGACGTGCACGGGTGAGAGCGGATGATAGATGACATTCGCGCCTTTTTGGAAGAGTTGGTTGATGACGCGATGGACGGTCTCTTCGTTGCCGGGGATGGTGTGGGAGGAGAGGACGACGGTATCGCCCGGCGCCACGCGCAGCGAGGAGTGCCGGCCCGTAGCCAGGCGCCCCATAATAGAACGCGGCTCGCCCTGCGAACCGGTTGCCATAATCGCGACTTCCTGCGGCGGGAGGCGATGAATCTCATGCAAGGAGACGATCAGATTGTCGGGCACATCCAAATAGCCCAACTCCCGCGCCATTTTGACGTTCTTGACCATCGACGTGCCGGCGATGGCGACCTTGCGCCCAAAGTTAGCCGCGACATCCATCACCTGCTGGATGCGCGAGATCAGCGAGGCGAAGGTAGCGACGATGATGCGCCCCTTAGCCTCGCTGAAGACATCCTCCATCGCCGAGGTCAGCAATCGCTCGGACGGGGTCGCGCCCGGATTGCCGGAGTTGGTGCTATCGGAGAGCAGGGCCAGCACGCCGCGCCGGTTGAAATCCGCCAATTTGGTCATATCCGGGGGCCAACCATCCACCGGCGTGTGATCAAATTTGAAGTCGCCGCTATGCACGATCAGGCCCACGGGCGTCTCGATGCCCAGGCCGACCGTGTCGGGGATGCTGTGGCAGACGTGGTACGGCTCCACCTTGAAGGGGCCAAGCCGGAGCACATCCCCCGGCGCCATCGTGTTGATCTTGACGCGCTTCTGCACCTCGCGCCGGAGACTGACCTCGATCAACCCGCGCGTGAGGCGGGTCGCGTAGACCGGCGCGGTGAATTCCTGCAAGAAGTGGGGCAGCGCGCCGATGTGATCCATATGCCCGTGCGTGATGACAATGCCTCGAATGCGGTCTTCTTTCCCGCGCAGGTAGTCATAATCGGGGATAATGTAATCCACGCCGTACATATCACTTTCCGGGAACATCATGCCGACATCTATGACTAAGATGTTTCGGCCATATTCCACTAACATCATGTTTTTGCCGACTTCCCCTAGTCCGCCCAGGGGAATAATGCGTAAGTTTTCCATAAGTATCCTTAGTATCCTTAGTATCCTTCTCGTTTTGAGTATCTGTTTGGGTATCTGATCAATGTAATTGACAAAATGATCACCGAGGTGATGGGCAGGGAATAGACAAGGAGCCACTTAACTCAAAATCTAACGCGCACATCCGATGATTTGGTAGGAGATTGGTGTATTTCTCTCGCTTATGCTGATAACATCGCCCAGGCGACCTAAAATCTATGGAGGTATGGTAGCATAATTGATGAGCATGTCAAACTTACAACAAATGTGAGTGCTGATAGGACAGGAATTATAGGCCGAAAATCCACTTCAATCGCCCACAGACGCAAGGTCTTGTTTTTTCTATTGAGCATGGTATAACAACTAAGCAAACCAAGTTACCAAAAGAGGTTGTTAAGCTATGAAACGTTGGGCACAAGCACTGTCTTGGCTAATTTACGTAGCCTTATTTTTGCTGATTGGAATCGGGGTCTATGCGTGGCGCACGGAACAGGCCGCTACACCGACGCCGGTGGTGGTGACGGCAACGCCGGATAGCGCGCCATCACAGCCCCCGCCGACGGCGACCCAGACAGCGACGCTGACGCCTATAGCTTCACCCTCGCCAACGCAATCCTCGGAACTGCCGCCGACGTGGACGCCTACTTCGACGCCCACGAGGACGCCTTCGCCCACGCCGCGCCCCACCCAGACGCCGACGCCGCCCCCGATGGCGCTCCCCACCTCGCTACCCATCACAGACGGCACAGCGGTCGTCACTTCGACGCTGCCGCAGCCCACGCCGATGCCCCTCATCGAGCAGCCGGCGGGCACGATCAACATTTTAGCCCTGGGCGCCGACACCGACGACAGTGAGAGCGTCTCTCTGACCGATGTCATCCTCATCATCTCGATCTTCCCCGACCTGCCCGGCGTGAGCATGATCTCGGTGCCGCGCGATTACTACGCCTGGATTCCCACCTGGGGCTTAGATAAGATCAACACGGCCTACCTGCGCGGCGTCAAAACAGATTATCCGGGGGGCGGGCCGGCGCTGATGAAAGCGACGATGGAATATAACTTCGGGCTGCCCATTCACTACTACGCGATGGTCGATTTCAGCAGCTACCGGAGCATCGTGGATGCGGTTGGCGGGGTGGAGGTGGTCGTCGAATGTCCGTTCCACGATACCTACCCCGATCCAGAATCAGAGACGGGGCAGACGGATATCGATATGGAGCCGGGCATTCATCATTTGGATGGCAAGCACGCGCTCTGGTACGTGCGCTCGCGCTGGAACACCTCGGATTTCGACCGCCATCGCCGCCAACAGCAGGTGATGTTGGCGATCTTTGAAAAGGCACTCAGCCAGCAGATGATCGCCCGCATCCCCGATCTGTGGGCGACCTATCAGGAGAGCGTGCGGACCGATCTCAAGCTCCAGGATCTGCTCTATCTGGGCACGGTGGGGGCGCGATTGGATGTGCGGAATCTCAAAAGCCGCTTCATTCGCGGCAGCACGCTGCTGGAATCGGGCACGAAGCCGAATGGCGGCTATATTCTGATCCCCCATTACGAGGAGTTGTACAACTTTATGCTGGAGGCGGCGCAGCCGCCGGTGACCAGCCGCGCGGCGCAGCGCGCGTATCGCGTGGCGGTGTGGAACGGCACGGGGAACAGCAGTTGGGGCGCGGTCGCGGCCTATCGCTTGAGCCTGGAGGGCTTCGTGGTGACCGAGATCACGGACGTGGAGGGCACGCCGCACACGCAGGTGGTGGATTTTACGACGACGAGCAAGGGATCGCCCTTGTATAAGTTGCTGCGATTGTACGAGTTAGATGCCGGCGAGATCCTCTCCGAGCCAACCGAAGAAAGTCCGGTGGATTTCCGCGTGACGCTGGGCTGGGATTACGATCCCTGTGTGGGGACGGTCACGGCGCGCTGGCAACCGACGCCTACCCCCACACCGACGGAGACGCCGCCATCGCCGTAACTTGACGAGACTCCGTGATCGCGACGGTGATCGAATAATCGAATCGGGACCTGTTCGCGATTCAAGGTGCAACGCACTTGGACTCCAGTAACAGTTACGTCTGATGCAGTATCTGCCTGGTGATAGGCTCAAAAGTGCGTTGCACCTCACAAGACTAACCCGCTCCTAGCTTCCCGGAAGGTAGACGTTAGGGGCTGGTGATGACGCCGCCGCAGCGCTCGAAGTTCTGGTTGTGCTCCGCCTCGGTCTCCGCGAAGATGTGGCTGCCGTCGTTCTTGGCGCAATCGACCATGAAGAAGTAGTAGCTGGTCTCCGCCGGAAAGGCCGCCGCCTCGATGGACGCGATGCCGGGACTGGCGATGGGCGCGGGCGGCAGGCCCGCGCGCCGATAGGTGTTGTACGGCGAATCGACCTCCAGATCGCTGAAGAAAAGTTGGTTCTTCCACCAACTGCCCTCCTCCGGGCGATAACCCAAAGCGTATTGCACGGTGGGGCATGCCGAGAGGGGCCAACCATCGGCGAGGCGATTGTGAAAGACCCCGGCAATCAAGGCCCGCTCCTCCGGGCGCACGGCCTCGCGCTCCACAATGGAGGCCAGCGTGATGCCCTCGTAAAGCGTCAGGCCCTGCTCAGCGAAGCCCTGCTCGATCTCCGGCGTCACCCGTCGAGCGAAGTCCGCCGCCATCTTCTCGATCAAATCCTCGGCGGTGGCGTCCATCGCCAGGCGGTAGGTATCCGGGTAAAGAAACCCCTCCAGTGAGGCGGTGACGGGCACCGCGCCCAGGATGGGATAGCGCTGCGCGAGGTCGGTCGTCGCCCAGCCCGTCTGCGCCATCTGCAAAAAATCATCCGGCGGGATGTTGGTCTGCTCTGAGACGAGGGTCGCGACCTCCTCGAGGCGCTTGCCTTCGGGGATCGTCACCTGCTGATCCTGAGACTCGGCCTTCTGCAACGCCCGCGCGATCTCCGGGATGGTCATCGTCTGATTCAGGGTGTAGGTGCCGGCCTGGATACCGGCGTCCAATCCCTTGTATTGGAGGTAGCGCCGGAAAAGCTCCGTATCGGAGATCAAGCCCATCGCCTTGAGATTCCCCGCGATCTCCGCCACACTCTCCCCGCTCTCCACGGTAAAGGTAACGGGCGTCTCATCCGCGCCCACCGGCTGACTCAACTCATCGGAGCGGCTGTCAATATATACGCCCAAGTAAAGATCCTCTAATCCACACCCCAGCAACAAGAAAGTCGCCAGGAGACTGCTCAGTAATACGATCCACCGTTTATTCATTTTTTTTCACCCACAGTGTCCTTGTGATGTCTGATGTTTTCGGCTCTGCTAGAACGCTCAAATACTCAAATACCCAAATACCCAAATGGCTTCGGAAATCGATTATACCATAACTCCGCTTCGGGAAGCGTCCAGGCCTTACCCTGTACCGAGCTTTTCACTTCATTTTCACTTCATTTTCACTTCA
>JBKHCQ010000156.1:0-8044 GCA_046541755.1 Anaerolineales bacterium
CTGCTTACCGTAATTAACCGTTACCTTATTTTTCCTTACCGCCTTTGCGACTTGGCGATCCCCTTTAGCTTTTTTCAGTGGAATCCACCCATATTCTAAGAAAAGACCGCATGCTGGGAGCGAGGTTAGATCGCCCATCAGCATGCGGTCTTTGTGTTTTGAGGTTTAGACGCGCTACGACGCGACGATGGCCACCGCCTCGATCTCTACCAGGCCGCCGAGGGGCAGCGCGGCGACCTGCACCGTCGAGCGGGCCGGCGGCGCCCCACCCTCACCGCCCTCGCCACTGAAGAAGCTGCCGTAGACCTCGTTCACCGTCTTGAAGTCGGCCAGATCCACCACGAAGATGGTGGTCTTGACGATCTGCGCCAGGCCGCTGCCGGCCTCCTCCAACACCGCGCGCAGATTCTGCATCGCTTGGCGCGTCTGCGCGGCGACGTCCGCGCCCGCGAACTCGCCGGTCGCCGGGTCCAAGCCTAACTGCCCGGCGGTGAAAACCAAGCCCGGCGTCTTGATCGCCTGGGAGTACGGCCCCACGGCCGCCGGGGCCTTCGATGTTGCAACGACTGTTCTTTTCTGCATCCACTACCTCCTATGTTGATCATTTGCATAGATTCTAAACGTTACGGTCGCCACGCGGGGAAGCTCTCGCTGAGGGGCGAGTCGGTCAGGCGGCGCGGGGCCTCGCTGCCATCCGCCCGCACGATGTAGAGATCGCCGTTCCCGCTGCGCTGCGAGGTGAAGGCCAGCCACAGCCCATCGGGCGACCAGGCCGGCCCCCAATCCGCCGCCGGATCGGAGGTGAGTTGCATTAACTCGGCGCCGTCGGCGCTGACGAGGTAAATATCCCAACTGCCGCCCGCCTCCTGCCCGGCCAGCGCGATCCAGCGCCCATCCGGCGACCACGTCGGATAGGCGGAGTTCTCCAACCCCTCGATGCCGGGGAGCAACGTCACTTGCTCGCCGCTGAGGTCGATCATCAGGGCGCGCCAACGCGATCTCCGGTCGGAGGTGTAGAGGATGCGTTGCCCATCCGGCGACCAGTGAGGGTGACCGTTATAGAAGGTGTTCCGCGTCAACCGCTGAAGCGGCAGGGGCGTCTGATGGCACGTGGCGCAGGTCTGGCGACCACGCGGATCGAGCGCGACGAAGATGCCCCACGCATCCTCGGTGTTGGCGGCGAAGGCCAGGTGCTCCCCATCGGGCGACCAGGCCGGAGCGCGCACCTCCGTCATCCCCTCCGTGACTCGAAGGTACTGGGAACGGTCGCCCGTCGCCTCGGCGGGGACGACGAAGAGATTCTCGCAACCATCCTCACATTCCCCCTGGCAACCCTCGCTAATCACCACCGCCAGCCACTGCCCATCCGGCGACCAGGAGGGCATCCCCTCGTAGGCGGGCGTGCGGGTGAGATTCTGCCACCCCACGCCGTTGGCGGAGATGATGTGGAGATCGCCCGCCGCCGTGAAGGCCAATCGCCCCGACGGGCCACCTGCATCCATCGCGGACATGACGGTCGGCGCTGCCACCGGCGTCTCAGTCGACGATAGAGCGACCGTCTCTGCGCGGCCACATCCGGTCAACCCGACTACCGCCATCAGCCAAAAAAGGCACTGCCAAACGGCCAACCGCATCCCAACTCCTCTCATCCCATCTCATCCTGATGCTCACCGTTCGTTTTAACACAGAGCATCGGCGCGTCAAGTGATCAGCAGATGGGGTAGATAGCAGATCAAGCAGATGTCACAGACTAACGCGAATCTAACGGCGATGTGGTAGGATAAGGATGTAAAACCGTACGGATCCCATCTACTTCATCTACTTCATCTACTTCATCTGCTGATCACTTTTGCTGATCACTTTCCCCATACCCAAGCTATGGTACAATGTGATCAACTATATAAAAAGAGGTGAATATCGTTTAAATGAATAACCAAACGCAAGTTATCGTCGACGATTTAGATTTGCTGTTAAACGTCCTGCCCTTGGATATCCGGCAGGCGCTAAATGAGATTGGACGCCGATCCGAGTTGTTAGAAGTGATTTTGGATCTTGGCCGGGTGCCAACGGCGCGTTTTACGGACGAAGAGATCGTGTTGTTGGAACGGGAAGTCACACAAGACGACATCGATGACGTGGTGAAGCGCGTAGGCGACTTCGACGCCGATAATCGCGCCGGCATCGAGCGCACGCTGCACCGCATCGCCGCGATCCGCAACCGCAAGGGGCGCGTGGTCGGCCTGACGTGCCGCGTCGGGCGCGCGGTCTTCGGGACGATTGACATTATCCAGGATTTGATCGAATCCAGCAAGAGCGTGCTCCTGCTGGGACGGCCGGCCGTGGGCAAGACGACCAAGCTGCGCGAGGCCGCGCGCGTGTTGGCCGAAAAGAAGCGCGTGGTGATTGTCGATACATCCAACGAGATCGCCGGCGACGGGGACATCCCCCACCCGGCCATCGGGCGCGCGCGCCGGATGCAGGTCGCGATGCCCAGCCTCCAGCACGAGGTGATGATCGAGGCGGTGGAGAACCACAACCCGGAGGTCATCGTCATCGACGAGATTGGGCGGGAGATGGAGGCCATCGCCGCGCGGACGATTGCCGAGCGCGGCGTGCAGTTGATCGCCACAGCGCACGGCAACACGTTAGATAACCTGGTGATGAACCCCACCCTCTCCGACCTACTCGGCGGCATCGAGAGCGTCACGCTCTCCGATGAGGAGGCGCGGCGGCGCGGGACGCAAAAGACCGTGCTGGAACGACGCGCTTCCCCGACCTTCCACATCTTAGTGGAGATCCAGGATCGCGAGCGGCTGTTGGTCCACAAAGACGTCTCAACCGCCGTCGATAATTGGGTGCGCGGCAGGCCCCTGCACGGGGAATTGCGCTATCGCGATGGCGATGGCAATCTCCAGACGGACGGCGACGCCAGCGTGCCGACACCTCCGCCGCCGGAGCCTCAGCGCGCCACCACCGGCGGCCCCCGACGAGCGGAACCGGCGCCGAAGGAATATCCGGAGAAAGCGCTCTTCCCCTATGGCGTGGCCCGCAACCGCCTGCGGCAAGCGGCGGATAATCTCAGCGTGCCCATCACCCTGGTCGACGAGGTCAGTCATGCCAATGTGGTGGTGACGACCAAGCGTTTCTATCGCCAGCGCCCCCGGCCCGTGAAGGACGCGGAGCGGCGCGGCGTACCGATCTATGTGCTGCGGGCCAACACCGTCGCGCAGATGCAATCCTTCTTGGCCGATCTCTACCGCTTCTCCAATGATGAGAAACGCCCCTTCGCCCAGGCGATGCGCGAAGTCGAGGAAGCCATCGATCGTGTCCAGGAAGGCGAAGCCCAGTGGGTCGATCTCGCGCCCCAGAGGGACTTCATCCGCCGCCGCCAGCACCAGATGATCCGCAACGCCAACTTGCACTCGCGCTCCTTTGGGCAAGACCCAGAGCGCAACGTGCGCGTCTACCGGGACGAGTTGGCCTAGGCCGGCCCGCATATCCTATGCCAACGCGCGGATTGTTCATCACATTAGAGGGGCCGGATGGCAGCGGCAAAACCACCCAACTGCGCCTCCTCGTCCAGTGGCTGAAGGAGCTGGGCCACACGCCGGTCGTGACGCGCGAACCGGGCGGCACGGCCATCGGCGAAGAGGTGCGCGCGCTGCTCCACGATTGCGCGCGCACGGAGATGGCCCCCACCGCCGAGATTCTCCTCTATTCGGCCTCGCGCGCCCAATTGGTGGCCCAAGTCATCCGCCCGGCGCTGCGCCAGGGCAAGTTAGTGCTCTGCGATCGCTACTTCGACAGCACCTACGCCTATCAGGGCTACGGGCGCGGCCTTTCGCTGGCCGATCTGCGGGCGATCACGACCTTCGCCACCGGCGGCCTGATGCCCGATCTCACGCTCTACTTGGATGTGACGCCGGAGATCGGCTTGCAGCGGCGCTCCCAGAGCGGCGAGGCGCTCAATCGGCTGGATCGCGAGGCGTTGGACTTTCATCGGCGCGTGCGCGAGGGGTATCTGGAACTGGCATCCCTGGCGGATCGCTGGCGCATTATCGACGCGACTGGATCTGTGACCGGGGTGCAGACAGAGCTTCGGGAGGCGCTCCGGGAGCATTTGGCCGCGATGAATGACGAGTAACGAATGACGAATGGAGAGAAATCTATGCAGGACAAACCCACCTTATTGGATTGCGCCCATAGCATCATCGAATCGGTTCCCCAGTTGGCGCGCTTGATGCGTCAGGATTTGCGCCTGCATAGTGCCGGCACCTTCACCGAACCGCAGTTTCGGGTGATGGCCCATCTCTTCCGCGAGGGGAAGAAGTGCCTCTCCGGGCTGGCGGATCACTTAGGCGTCTCGCTGCCGACGATATCCAAATTGACGCAAGGGCTGGAGGCGCGCGGCCTCGTCTCCCGCGAGCGCGACCCCGAAGATCGGCGCCGCGTGCTGCTGACGCTCACGGAGAAGGGTTGCACCGCCTACGCCGCGCTGCTCCGCCGCACCGAAAATCACATCGTAGATTGGATCCACACCTTCGATTCAGACGAACGCGCACAGGTCATCGGCGCGTTTGAGCGGCTCGTCGAGGCCTTTGAGCAGGTAGAATTACCGGAATCTTATGATTCCGAGGAGGTGCTGCCAGATGAATCACCTCACTAAGTCGCGCGTGAAAGTCGCCGTCGCTCAGATGGATCCCGTGCTAGGGCGCGTGGAGCGCAATCGCACGCGGATCCTCGCCCTCTTTACAGAAGCAACCGCTAAAGGCGCGCAACTCGTGGTCTTCCCCGAGTGCGCCACGACCGGCTACGGCTTCACGGAATTCGCGCCGGTCTACGCCGTGGCGGAGCCGATCCCCGGCCCCACCACCGAGGCCTTCGCTGCCGCCTGCGCCGCAACGGACGCCTACGCCGTGGTCGGCCTGCTGGAGCGCGCCGGCGCGGAAGCGATCTACAACTCGGCGGCGCTGATCGGGCCGGCGGGCGTGATCGGCGTCTATCGCAAGGCCCACCTCCCGCTGCTGGGCGTGGATCGCATGACGACGCCGGGCGACACGGGCTTCCGCGTGTGGGAGACGCCGCTGGGCCGCGTGGGCATCATCATCTGCTACGATCTGCGCTTCCCGGAGGCGATGCGCGCGCTGGCACTCGCCGAGGCTGACATCGTGGCGCTGCCCACCAACTGGCCCGATGGCTCGCAAAACGCGCCGCAGTTCATCACCCGGACGCGCGCGCTGGAGAATCGCGTCTTCGTGCTGGCGTGCAATCGCTGCGGCGAGGAGAGCGGCTTCTGGTTCTTCGGCCACAGCCAGATCGCCAATCCCCTGGGCGAGGCGCTGGCAGAGGCCGGCGCCGACGAGGAAATCTGCTACGCGGAGATCGACCCGACAGCGGCGCGCCAGAAGCGCATCGTCATCCGCCCTGATGAATTCGAGATGGACACCGTCGGGGATCGCCGGCCTGATCTCTACGGCAAGTTAGTCGAAAGAACGTAACGAAAGGACGAGAGTTTGCCCACAAGCCACATCATCCACACGGACATCGAGATTTAATGCGCGTCGATCTGCACGTTCACACCAGCGAGCGCTCGGTCTGCGCCCAATCCTCGGAGTCGGAGATGATCCACGCCGCGCTCGCCGCCGGGTTGGACGCCATCGCCTTCACCGATCACGACTGGCTGACGCCGCCGGAGCATCTGGCGATGTTGAACGCGAAGTACGCGCCGTTCCGCATCTTCCCCGGCATCGAGGTCACGCTCGATCCGCCCACGAATCACATCGTAGTGTTGGGGATGCAGGACAAAGCCTTAGAAAGCGGCAACTGGAGCTATTCGGCGCTGCACGCTTTCGTGCGCGAGCGCGAGGGCTTTCTCATCGTGGCCCACCCCTTCCGCTGGTCGCAGGAGCTAGGCTTGGATGTGAAGACCTATCCACCGGACGCCATCGAAGTCGCCTCGAACAACACGCCCCGCGACGCCGCGCATCGCATCCGAAGATTGGCCGCGCGCTTGAAGATCCCCGTGCTCAGCAACTCCGACGCGCATCACACAATGCAATTGGGCCTCCATTATAATCAGCTCCATCGCGTAGCTCGCAATGCCGACACCTTGTTCGAGATTCTCCGTGCGGGTGAGTTCAAGGCTCAAGGGCCGGGATAAGATGTAAGGCTCTCCTGAAAGAAGGAATAATCTCACGCAAAGCCGCAGAGTCGCAAAGATTTTTTTAGGGAGAGAAAAATATATGTCCAGAGAAGATTCAGAACAAATTAAAAATACAATTGAAGAAGAACTCAATGAGGACATCGACTACAGCGACATCTCTCCTTTAAGTGAGGCGCAACTTTCAAGAATGAGGCCCTATGCCCGGCGGTTAAAACCACGGCCACCATTACGAAGTCGCCCTTCGGCGACTGAGTTCTAACCGGCGAAGGCCGGTTTCGTAAATGTAGTAAGGCGCATATAAGAAATCGGGTGAAATCAACCCCCCGTTCATCCAGCGGTTTAATTTGGACACAAAAAAGCACAGAGAGAAATGATTCTCTCTGTGTACTCTGCGAAAAACTACGTGAAACTCTGGGTAACTAGAGCCTGAGCATCATTCGCACCCAAGTTCACCTAAAAACCGACAAGAGCCTTACGCAATACAAGCGTTAGTTCAGCCTCTCTGTAGAGAACCCCCGCGTCAGCGTAGATTATTATCGAAACCAGATTCATTGCGCACTACGCACTACGCACTACGAGCGTTAGCTTGTACCCCCGTAAAGTCAATCCGCCTTGAGAAACGCCGCATCCTCCTCCGGCAGCGACGGATTAATCCGCATACCGGAGCCGATCTCGAAGCCGGCCTGGGTGGTGAGGCGCGGTTGGATTTGGAGATACCAATGGAGTTGCGGTTGGCCAGCCTTGTAGCGCGCGGCGGAATTGATCACATAATTGTAGTCGGGGTCGGTGAGTTTATTCGAAAGCCGGCCCATCGTCTTTTGGAGGATGTGGGCCAAGTCGTCTTTATCCGCATCCGTGATAGAGCCAAAATCCGCCTGATGTTCCTTCGGCATGATCCACAGCTCGAACGGCACCTCCGCCGCGAAGGGCACGAACGCGACGAACGCCTCGTTCTCGATCACGATACGCTTCTGCTGCTGCAACTCAAAGGCTAAGATGTCGCAGTAGACGCAGCGCCCCCACTTATCGAAGTACCGCTCCGCCTCCGCCTCGCGCCAGCGGACGTAGCGCGGCACGATGCCGGTGACGACGATCTGGGAATGGGGATGAATCAGCGAGGTGCCCGCGCGCTCCCCGTGGTTGCGGAAGATGATGGTCATCATGTTGTTGTGCGCGCGCATCAGATCGACGTAGCGCCGGTGATAGGTCTCGATGAGAATGCTCACGGCGACGGGCGACATCTGCGCGATGTCATGATCGTGGCGCGGGCTTTCGATGACGACCTCGTGTTGCCCATACCCGGTCATCGTCACGTAGAGGCCGGCCTCGGTGCGCGTGTTATCGCCCGCCGAGACCAGGGCGGGGAACTTGTTGGGCACGACGCGCGTCTGCCACGGCTTATCCCTGTCCTCTTCTGGGGCCGGCTGCTCCAGAATAATCCCCGGCAGCATCGCCTCGTTGCCGGGGCAGAAGGGACAATCCGCCTGGTGCGCGGGCAGATCCGCGCGCTTTGCAGACGTTTCCCCCCAATCGTTGGGCCGATCCTTCCGGCCCGGCGCGAAAATCACCCAGCGGCGGGCAGCGATGTTCTCTCGGATTTGGTTTTCCACGATGTTTAGCTCCTATCATGTGCTTGGCAGGTTTGGAGTCTCTTTGCGCTCTCTACAGCGCTTCAATTATAGTATAGCATAGCACAGGATGGTTCGCTAAAAACGTAGGTCGGAATGGTATTCCGACCTTGCCGGGGATGGTTCGCTAAAAACGTAGGTCGGAATGGCATTCCGACCTTGCCGGGGATGGTTCGCTAAAAACGTAGGTCGGAATGATATTCCGACCTTGCCGGGGATGGTTCGCTAAAAACGTAGGTCGGAATGGTATTCC
>JBKHCQ010000157.1:0-8034 GCA_046541755.1 Anaerolineales bacterium
GGCGATCATAGTCCAAACAAAAACAGCCCGGCTTTAAGCCGGGCTGTTACTTTAGTAGCGGGGGGTGGATTCGAACCACCGACCTCCGGGTTATGAGCCCGACGAGCTGCCACTGCTCTACCCCGCGTCGTGTTTACTATTATACACAACTCCTCAAATTCGTCAAGGGGGCATTTGGCTGACGATGGGAACTTTCGCACTCCTTTCAACGTCTTAAAAATAGGCGGCCCTGGCTTAGACCTGGCACGGCAGATTTTGCCTTTGACTTGCCGCTAACCCTCGCCAGGGTTTGCTCAACTCGTTTAACATTAACGCAAATAAGGGAGGAGGTCCCTGATGATACACACAAAAATCCCCGTTGGTTTGATTTCATTGTTGCTCTTGTTATCGCTCTTGATCGTGATGGCGTGCTCGCTCAGTCCCCCGGCCCCGTCGAGCGGGCCGACGCGCACGCCGGCGCCCACCAGCACGCCGCGCCCGACGGCGACGCCGTTGCCGCCGAGGCCCGTCGTGCCCTACACGCCCGTCCCCGCCGACGCGCTCTCGCCCAACGTCATCTGGCGCTCGCCCCAGCGGGGCGAATCCTTGCCGCCCGATGGCGCCATCGAGTTGACCTTCGATAAGCCGATGGATCGCGAGGCCGTCCAAAGCGCGTTGCGTATCCATCCGGCGGGCGCAGAGACGGCCTTGGAGGGCGATCTGTCCTGGCAGGATGAGCGCACCGCGCGCTTCACGCCCGCGAAGGCGCTGGCCCGCGCCGCCGCCTACGACGTAATCCTCACCCAGGATGCGACCGCCGCATCGGGCGAGCCGCTGCGTGAGCCGCTCTCCTTCCGCTTCAGCATCGCCGGCTACCTGGAGGCAGCGCAGGTCGTCCCCAATCCCGGCGCTACCGACGTGGAGACCGACGCAACCATCACCGTCTTTTTCAATCGGCCCGTGGTACCGCTCACCTCGCTCCAACAAATGGAAGAGCTGCCCGATCCCCTGAGCTTTTCCCCCGCGATCTCCGGCACGGGCGAGTGGCTCAACACCTCGATCTACGTCTTCCATCCCGACGAGCCGCTGGCCGGCGGGATAACCTATCAGGCGACCGTGGCCGCCGGGCTGGAGGATGTCTCCGGCGCGGTGTTGGCCGAGGATTACGTCTGGCAGTTCACGACCGTCCCGCCCCGGATCACCTGGACGCGCCCGCGCAGCGAGGAGACGTTAGTCGATATTAACATCGCCATCGAGGTGCAGTTCAATCAGTCCATCGATTCCGCCTCGGCGCAGGCGGCCTTCACCCTGTCCAAGGGCGGTCTGGGAAGTTCACGGGTGAGAGGCGCGTTCCGAGTGGAAGGGCAGACGTTGGTTTTCACGCCCACGCGCCCGCTGGAGTTCGACACGACCTACACCGCCGAGGTGGCCGCGGGCGTCCAATCGGCGGCCTCTGAGGGGGGCGGCGAGGGCATGGTCGAAAGCTACACCTGGACGTTCACGACCGTCCCATTGCCTGAGATCGTGGGTACCACCCCCGCTGATGGTGAGCGGGACGCGCCGCCTCACACCGGTTTCCAGATCCACTTTAACACCCGCATCGATCCCAAAACTGTGCTGCCCAATGTCTCAATGACGCCGCCGCTTTCGCCCACGCAGGTTTACACCTATTGGTCGCCCTACGACAATTCCTTCCACGTCGAATTTGGCGCGGAGCCTTCGACCGATTACATCGTGCGCATCGATGATGGCATCGCCGATCCCTACGGCAACACGATCCGGCGCGGGCGCACCGTGCGCTTCCGAACCGGCCCGCTGGAGCCGGTTTATCGCCTGGTGGTGCCGGACACCGTGGGCACCTACGACGCCGCGCTGCCCGCGCAGCTCGTGCTGGGTCACATCAACGTCAACCGCGTCAACCTCCGGCTCTATCGTCTGCCGCTCAGCGTTTTGGCGGATGAGGATTGGTACTGGCGGCAAGAGGAGCTGCCGGCGGATGCGGAGCTGCTGCGCGAGTGGCGGGAGAACCTGGAATCGCCGCAGAACAAGCAGCGCTACACCGCCATCGATTTGACGGAGACGCCGGGCGGGACGTTGGCGCCGGGCGTTTATCTGGTGGATAGCGATTCGCCCGATGTGGACCCGGATCGCCACTACTATAATTCGCGCCATATCTTAGTCGTCTCCGATCTGAATCTCACGCTCAAGGCCGGCCCCGATCAGGCGCTGGTTTGGGCGACCGACTTGGCGACCGGCGATCCGGTGGCCGATCTGACGTTGGCCGTCAACGAGATGCGGCGCGGGGAGATTGGCCGCATCACGACGGATGCCGAGGGCGTCGCCCGCCTGGATCTGCGCCGCGACCGGGGCGCGATCATCGTCCACAGCGCGGAGCCGTTCGTCGCCGTGGCCGATGGCTGGGGGCGGGGCATCAGTCCGTGGGATTTTGGCGTCGGCCAGGGGGTGGGGGAGCAGGAGATCCGCATGCATATCACCACCGACCGGCCCATTTACCGCCCCGATCAGACCGTGCACTTCAAGGGCGTGATCCGCGCCGAGGATGATGCGGCCTACCAGCTTCCCGGCGGCGGCCAGGCGCTCGTCGTGATTCGCGACGCGACCTACGAGGAAATCTATAATGAGCGGCTGTCCCTCAGCGAGCTGGGAACCTTTGACGACAGCGTGGAGTTGGAGGCGGGCGCGAGCCTGGGCCAGTATAGGATCGAGATCACCTATAACGACAATTACGCCCAAGCGACCTTTATGGTGGCCGCCTACCGCGCGCCGGAGTTCGAGGTGGTGGTCGAGACCGAGCGCGACGAAGTCCAGCGCGGCGACGACGTCGCGGCGACGATGGCCGCCCGCTACTACTTCGGCGGGCCGCTGGCCGAGACCGAGGTGCAGTGGAACGTCTTGGCCGAGCGCTACACCTTCGAGCCGCCGTGGGGTGGACGCTACAGCTTCGATGATGTCGATGATCCCTACGTCTGTTATCGCTGCTGGTGGTGGGAGCCGCCCACGCCGCCGGAACCGATCTTGAGCGGCAGCGGCGCGACCGACGCCAACGGCGAACTAACGATCACGTTGGATGGCGCTGAATTGGATGAGGCATTCAAGGAGCACGATCTCCACGCCGCGCGCATCACCATCGAGGCCACCGCTACCGGCCCGGATAACCAGCCCATCTCCGGGCGGACGAGCGCCGTCGTCCATCCCGGCCCCTACTACATCGGCCTCAGCCCGCAGCAGTACGTGAGCGACGCGGGCGAGGAGAGCGCCATCGATCTCGTCGCGGTCGATTGGGCCGGCGAGCGCCTGTCAGATCAAGAGCTGCGCGTCCAGTTCTATCGCCGCGAGTGGATCAACACCTTTATCGAAAACGACCTGGGCGGCGGGCGCTGGTCGTGGGAGACGGAGGAGGAACTGGTAGACGAGATCACCGTCGCCACCGACGAGTTAGGCGAAGCCGTCGCGACCTTCGTCCCGCCGGAGGGCGGCTCCTACCATATTGTTGCGACGCCATCTTCCCCCCTGGAAGGGGGGACCGAGGGGGGGATCCGATCCTCCATCTTTATCTGGGTGGCGGGCGAGGATTACGTTTCCTGGCGGCGCGAGAACCACGACCGCATCACGTTAGTCAGCGACAAGACCACCTACAACGTCGGCGAGACCGCCGAGATCCTCATCCCCTCGCCCTTCGAGGCGCCGCACTACGCCCTGGTCACCATCGAGCGCGCCGACATCCGCCGCCACGAGGTCATCCGCCTGGAGACCAACAGCCACATCTACCGCCTGCCCATCACCGAGGGCGACACGCCCAACATCTACGTCTCCGTGGTACTGATCCAAGCGCGGGAGCGGGCGGAGAATAATTTGGCCGATTTCAAGATGGGCCTGCTGCCGCTGGATGTCACGCTGGACACGGTCACGCTGAATGTGGAGCTTGAGACGGAGTCCGAGCAGGCGCAGCCGGGCGAGGAGGTCGCGTATACCGTCACGGCGCGCAAACCCAACGGCGACCCCGCCGCCGGCGCCGAGATTTCATTGGATGTGGTGGACAAGGCCGTGCTCAGCCTGCGCCCCCGCATCGACGACATCGTGCAGGGCTTCTACGCCCGGCGCTCGCTGCACATCAACACGGCCAGCGGCCTCAGCCTCTCCGTCAATCGCTATCTGGAGGAAGTGGCGGAGGATTTAGGGCTCGAGTTGCAGCAGGACGAGGCCGCCTTTGGGATGATGGAGGACACCGTTGAGGAGGCCGAGATACCGGAGGCGGCGCCGATGGCGACTCAGACCGTTGAGAAGACGACCGAGGCCGATGTGGACGGACGCGCGGCCAACATCGCGCCGCCGGAGGGCGTGGAGATCCGCGAGGAGTTCCAGGACACGGCTTATTGGGAGCCGCGCCTCGTCACCGACCGCGAGGGGAAAGCGCGCTTCACGCTAACGCTGCCCGACAACCTCACCACCTGGGTCGTGCGCGGCGTGGGCCTGACGGCGCAGACCGTCGTCGGCGAGACGACCGAGGAGCTGGTCGCCACCAAGCCGCTGCTCGTGCGGCCCGTCGCGCCGCGCTTCTTCGTCGTCGAGGATCGCGCCCAACTGGCCGCCAACGTCAGCAACAACACGGATGCATCGCTGGAGGTCGAGGTCAGCCTCAGCGCGGAGGGCGTCGGCATCAGCACCGAAACGCCGCCGCGCCAGACCGTGACCATCCCCGCGCGCAGCGAGCGCAAGGTCGCCTGGTGGGCCACGGTGGACGACGTGACCGAGGCGCAACTCA
This sequence comes from Anaerolineales bacterium, assembly GCA_046541755.1. Classification (GTDB taxonomy): domain Bacteria; phylum Chloroflexota; class Anaerolineae; order B4-G1; family SLSP01; genus JAAAOZ01. The sequence goes on from JBKHCQ010000157.1 coordinate 4,763, forward strand.
TCTTCAGCGCGGTTACCCCCCCTCAATCCCCCCCGGATGCAGGAGGGGAGGTGCAATACGCCGACGCCAGCACGCCGCGTCTCACCACCGGGCCAGATGGCTCGCTGCTGGTGCTGCGCTACACCACACCCGACGTCGTCGGCACGGCGGGGCAGCTCACCGAGGGCGGATCGCGCACGGAGGCTGTTGCATTGCCGCCGGTCTACGACGAACGGCAGGGTCACCTCACCGTCCAACTGGATCCCAGCCTGGCCGCCGGGATGCAGGACGGCCTGGAGTATCTGGAACACTTCGAGTACGAGTGCACCGAGCAGACCGTCAGCCGCTTCTTGCCCAACATCCTCACCTACCGCGCGCTCACCTCGCTGGGCCTGGAGAATCCAGAGCTGGCCGAAAAGCTGCCCGCGCTGGTCGATGAGGGGCTGAAGAAGCTCTACAATCAGCAGAATCCCGACGGCGGCTGGGGCTGGTGGCCTACCCCCCTGGCTTCCCCCCGCAACGGGGGGACGGGAGAGGGGTCGAGCAATGCGCACGTCAGCGCTTATGTGGTCTTCGGGCTGCTCAAGGCGCAGGAATCTGGCTGGGATGTGCGTCAGGAGGTGTTGCAGCAGGGCTTGGCCTATCTCCAGTCGGAGCTTAAGACCATCGAGGATTACGTCAACTTCCGCGACGCGAACCGCCAAGCGTGGCTGCTCTACGTCCTGGCCGAGGCCGAGCAGGCCCCGGCGGGCAAGTTAGACGATCTCTACGAGAACCGGCAGAAGCTCAGTTACTACGCGCGGGCCTACCTGGCCCAGGCGCTCTGGCTGGCCGATCCGGCGGACGACCGCTTAGACACGCTCCTCTCCGATCTGAATAACGCCGCCATCCTGAGCGCTACCGGCGCGCACTGGGAGGAATCCAACTACTCGTGGTGGGCGATGAACACCGACACGCGCTCGACCGCCATCATCTTGGACACCTACACCAAACTTGATCCCGACAACGAGCTTGTGCCCAACATCGTGCGCTGGCTGATGATCGCCCGCAAGACGGGCATTTGGGAGACGACGCAGGAGACCGCGTGGGCGCTCATCGCGCTCACCGATTGGATGGTCCACACCGGCGAGTTGGACGCCGACTACGACTTCGCCGCCTACCTCAACGACGAGGAGATCGCCGCCGGCGCCGCGACCCCCGAAAACATCCGGGAGAGCGTGCGCGAGGTCGTCCCGATCAGCGAGTTGGTGGCGGATATGGCGAACGCGCTGACGATTGCGCGCAGCGACGGCCCCGGTCGCCTCTACTACACGGCGCATCTGGAGGTCTACCAGCCGGTGGAGAACGTCGAGCCGGCGGATCGCGGCTTCAGCGTGCAGCGGCGCTACACCTTGGCGAGCTGCGACGCCGAGCGGCGCATCGATTGCCCCGAAGTGCGCGAGGTCCGGTTGGGCGATGTCATCCGCGTCGATCTGACGCTGGTCACGCCGAACGACCGCTACTACGTCGTCGTCGAGGACCCGCTCCCGGCGGGTGGCGAGGCCATCGATACCGGCCTGGCGACCACGAGCCTGTTGGCGATGGATCCCACGCTCCGCCGCGAGGATTCCCGGTATTGGTGGTGGTGGCACTGGTACAGCCGCAGCGAACTGCGCGATGAGAAAGTCGTCCTCTTCGCCGATTATCTATCGGCGGGCACTTACGAGTACAGCTACACCTTCCGCGCCACCCTCCCCGGCGATTACCACGTCATCCCCACCGTCGCGCAGGAATTCTACTTCCCGGAGGTCTTCGGTCGCAGCGGCGGGCGTTTGTTGACGATTGGGGAATGAGATCATTGAGGCGAACCTTGCGAAGGTTGCGGTGAGATATATCAACTGCATGAACCTGGACAAGCGCGATTGATCCTGAAATCGGGATATATCGCTAACCTTCGCAAGGGTTGACGCTTGCTCCCAATGGGCTTATGATAAACGTAGAACGATGGGTATATGAGCGAGGTGCGTCATAATGGACAAAACAGTGGATAAAGAACGATCTGATATGGGTGAGTCCGGCCTGTGTCAACCAACCGTCGTGCGGACGGAGCGGGGCTTAACGATTGCCGGGACACGCATCACACTTTACCAAATCTTAGATTATCTCAAGGCGCAAAAACCGGTCGAGATGATCCGCGATCATTTTCGGCTGACCATCAAACAAACCGAAGATGTGCTGGCCTATATCGAACAACATCACGAAGAGGTAGAGGCCGAATATCAGCGCATTTTGGAGCAAGCCGAGGAAAATCGCGAGTATTGGCAACAGCGAAATGCCGAACGCTTCGCAGAGATCGCGGCGCGTTCCCACCGCCCAGAGCATCAAGCTGTGTGGGAAAAACTATCCGCATCGCAAGACTACCGTGTATAACTCAACCACTACCATTTTGGTGGATTACAACATAGAGGGACAAGCGACCATGCTTTGGGACACCTTCGTGGTGGGTGGATGGCAAGGTTTATGTCCAGTGCAGATGTTGATGTTTGCTGATGTGGGACTTGCGCCCAACAGTGATGATCGTACCGTCTGGCGCTTTGCGCAAACGCATCGGATGCTGCTTTTGACGAACAATCGTAGTTCGAATGAAGCAGATTCTCTAGAACAGACCATTCGTGATGAAAACACGATAGAAGCGCTGCCGGTGCTCACCATTGGCAATGTGGAGCGAGTGGCAGAACGGGCATATCGCGAGCGGTGCGTCGAGCGTTTGGTTGAGATTGTCATAGAACTTGATAGTTACCTGGGCACCGGACGGATGTTTATTCCGTGAGGTCTTCGGTCGCAGCGGCGGGCGTTTGTTGACGATTGGGGAATGAGATCATTGAGGCGAACCTTGCGAAGGTTGCGGTGAGATATATCAACTGCATGAACCTGGACAAGCGCGATTGATCCTGAAATCGGGATATATCGCTAACCTTCGCAAGGGTGAATTCCCATACAAAAGCGGCGGTCATCTTTTGCGAGATGACCGCCGCTGATGTTTGTTTAATGCCCCAGAGAGGAGTCGAACCTCCACGCCATTAAAGGCACAGGCCCTCAACCTGCCGCGTATGCCAATTCCGCCACTGGGGCTGACTCAGGTGTATACCTAAGCTGCTCCCTATTATACGCAAGGCAGCGATTTTGTCAACGTGGATGGGTTTCACGGGAAGCGACGGCTGATCGTCGGAAAGCATCCCGCCGCGCCCCGCGCCGAGGATTGAAATCCCCGGCTACTAAGCGCAAGTCAACTAAAGTTGACTCAATTTCTACGC
>JBKHCQ010000158.1:0-8024 GCA_046541755.1 Anaerolineales bacterium
CCGAATGGATAACGAACCATAGATATGCAAACCTTGAGAAGATGGACGCTATACTGGGAGCGCACGCTCTCCCTGATCCTGCTCCTGCTGAGCTTGACGCTCGCCGTGCGGTGGGAATCGCCGCCGCCACAGGCGCTCAAGTTTCAGGCGGATCGCATCAGCGCGGCGGAGACGTTCAACTTCGTCAATTGGGAGATCAAATCGCTGGCGCGGAAGGCCGCCTTCGGGCTGCTGGCTCCCCAGCGCTGGATGGACGACGAGACCGGCGCGCAATTCGTACTGGATTATCTAGATCACGCGCGAGAATCGGATCGGCTCGCCGGGGAAATTCATCAACGCTACAGCGATCGCGACATCGATGACCCTGTCGCCGCCACGACGGAGGAGCGCGCGGCGCTGGACGACCTACGCCATCGCATGGAGCGCGCGAGCCTGATGACGGAGGCGGTCTTGGGCGAGCAGGTCAGCAGCGTGCTGCAAATGGCGAACTTCGGCCTGCTGCGCCAGATCCTGCCGCCCGTCACGGGCGATTTCACCCCCCTGCCCTACCTCCTCATCATCTCGCCGCGCGAGCGCATCGAGAGCGTCTACCAGCGCTCGCTGCGCACCGGCTTCACCGCCGCCGACCAGGCCGCGCTGGAGCGCGAGATCGAAGCGGCGCAACCCGACTACGCCGCTTACGTGACGGCCATCGGCGGCCTTTCCGCCTATCCCTCGATGTTGCTGGAGAGCACCGACATCCACTGGATCACCGACGTCTTCGCGCACGAATGGACGCATCACTACCTGATGTTCCATCCCCTGGGCATCTACTACATGCGCGACGCCGAGACCCGCACCATCAACGAGACCACGGCCTCCTTGATGGGCGAGTGGGCCGGCCAGGAGGTGATTTTGCGCTACTACGTACCTCTGTTGACCCAAGATAAGATCCTGCCCAGCGCCATCCACAGGGAAAAAGAGGAGAAGGATGCAGAGGCAGCAGAGGCAGAGGAGACGCCGTCCGAACCGCCCCGTTTCGATTTTCGCGCGGAAATGCACGAGACGCGCGTCAACGTCGATGAGATGTTGGCCGCCGGGGAGATCGCGGCGGCGGAGGCGTACATGGAGGAGCGACGGCAATACTTTGTCGAAAATGGCTATCAAATCCGGCGGCTCAACCAGGCCTACTTCGCCTTCCACGGCGCTTACGCCAGCCAACCCGGCGGGGCGGCCGGCGAGGATCCCATCGGGCCAAAGGTGCGCCGTCTGTGGGCGCTGAGCGAATCGCCGCGCGCCTTCCTGCGCCGCATCGCGCCGATCACGACGCTACAAGAACTCGAGGCCGAAGTGCCATGAAAACCCAACATCACTTACTCCCACAGCAAAAACATTGCTATCCACCTTCGATATGGTATAATCGCGGCAGTATGTACAGAGAAAGAGACGTGGTGAAAACATAACGTGTTTAATCCAATTGATGCGCTTTTAGGGCTTTTTTCGCTCGATATCGGTATCGACCTGGGGACGGCCAATACTTTGGTCTACGTCCGAGGGCGCGGTATCGTTATCAACGAGCCTTCCTGGGTAGCCCTAGACAAGCAAACTCGCAATGTGCTCGCTATCGGCTCGGAGGCCAAAGAGATGGTGGGAAAAACCCCCGCCAACATCGTCGCCATCCGGCCCTTGCGCGATGGCGTCATCTCCGAGTTTGATATTACCGAAGCGCTGCTGCGCCGCTTCATCGAAAAGGCCCATCGGGAGATCCCCCTGCTGCTTCCGCGTCCGCGCGTCGTGGTCGGCATCCCCAGCGGCGTGACCGAGGTGGAGAAGCGCGCGGTGCGCGAGGCAGCGTTGGCCGCCGGCGCCCGCGAGGCCTACCTTATCGAGGAGCCGATGGCCGCCGCGCTGGGTGCGGGCCTGCCCATAACCGAGCCGCAGGGCAGCATGATCGTGGATATCGGCGGCGGGACGACGGAGGTCGCGATCTTCGCGCTGAAGGGCGTCGTGGTGAGCAAGAGCCTGCGCATCGCCGGCGATGAGCTGGATGAGGACATCGTTCAATATGCCCGCCAAAAGTACAACCTGGCCATCAGCGAGCGGATGGCCGAACGGATCAAGATCAACATCGGCTCCGCCTATCCCCTGCCGGAGGAGCGCACAATGGCAATGCGCGGGCGCAACCTCATCAGCGGCCTGCCCGAAGAGGTCGAAATCAGCAGTATTGAGATCCGCGAGGCGTTGAGTCGCTCCGTCAACATCGTTGTGGATCTAGTACGCGATTCCCTGGACGAGACGCCGCCGGAGTTAGTCTCCGACTTAATGGAAACCGGCATCTGCTTAGCCGGGGGCGGGGGTCAACTCAAAGGACTAGCCGAGCGGATCAGCGAAGAGACCCATATCCGCGCGTGGGTCGCGCAAGACTCGCTCTCGTGCGTCGCGCGGGGGGCCGGTATGGTGTTGGAAAGCTTCGAGACCCTCAAAGCTACGTTATCTGCGGACGACCATCGGCATCCCGGCGGCTCAGCGTCCTACTCTCACTGAGATCCTATGCGACGTGATAGTGGTCCTTGGCTTCCATGGGCGCTGCTGTTCATCGCGCTCCTCTCGCTGGCGCTCCACGAAGCCGGCGCCCTCCAGCCCGTGGAAAATATTCTGAGCTTTGTCGTCACCCCGGTCGAACGCGGCGTCTCCAACCTTTTAGATACCTTGAGCAACCTCACCCAGACGGCGCGTGACGTGCGCCACCTCCAACAACAGGTCGAGGCTCTGCAAGAGACCAACAACGCCCTCGTTCAAGAGAACATCCGCCTGCGTGAATACCAGGCCGAAATCGAAAGCCTCCGCGCCCAGTTGAACTTCGCCCAAGAGAACCCCACCTACGGCCTGGTCGGCGCCGATATCATCGAGCGCGGCTGCGAAATCTTCCCCTGCGGCGAGGTCGTCGGCGAGGATACCAACCCCTATCTCCGTTACATCATCATCAACACCGGCAGCCGGCAGGGTGTCGCTGTGGGGATGCCGGTCGTGACTGGCGGCTCGGCGATGGTCGGACGCATCGCCCGCGTCTCCCCCAACCTCTCGTATGTCCAACTGCTCAACGATCCCCAGAGCCAGGTGGCGGCGATGCTTCAACAATCTCGTGTGACAGGACTTGCTATTGGCACAGCCGAGGGAAACATTGTGATGACGGATATTCTGCCCGATGAAGAGGTCAATCCCGGCGAGACGGTCATCACCTCCGCCGCCGGGGGCGTGTTGCCGCGGGGCCTGATTTTGGGCCAAGTGGACAGCGTCGCCTATCAAGAATCGGAGCTGTTTCAGGAGGCCATCCTGCGCCCGGCGATCCACTTCCGCCGCATGGAGACCGTCCTGGTCATCACCGACTTCCCCCAACCTGATATCGAGGAATTACAGGAGGCGCCGTGAGCCTCTACTTTGGCATTCCGATTATGATATTGGCCGCCGTGCTCCAGAGCACGTGGCTCCAATCGCTGCACATCCTGGGCGGACGGCCCGATCTGGCGCTGTTGCTCACCATCACGTGGGCCATCATCCGGGGCGCCGATGAGGGCGCGATGTGGGGATTCGTCGGCGGCGTCTTCTGCGACCTGCTCTCCGGGGGGACATTCGGGATGTGGACGATCTCCCTCACCGCGACGGGCTTCTTATCCGGCCAACCCTGGGTCTACTCGCTGGGGCCGACCGTCATCCGCCTGGCGTTGATGTCGGCGCTGGGCACGCTCTTTGGACACCTGATCTTGCTGATTATGATGGCTTTTATGGGATATGCGACCGACTTCGTCCAAGCCATCCAAACCGTCGCCGGCCCGGCCGCGCTGATCAACTTCCTGCTCTCCCCTTTCGCCTTCCGCTTCTTGGTGTGGTTCCATCAGCGCTCACAATCTGCTGGAGGTGCTGGATAATGTCTGTAAAATCTCACCGCTCCAGATTAGGCCCCCTCGCGCGCGAAAGGTCCCGTGAGGGAGGACGTCCCTCGTGGCTGCAACGCGCGCCGCGCCTGGCCGTCATCGGGTGGGTGATTTTGCTGGTGATGGGCCTCTATCTGATCCGCCTCTGGCAACTCCAGTTCCTGGAAGGCGGCTCCTGGCTTATCCAAGCGGAGCAGCAGCAGGTCAAATTGATCACGATCCCCCCGCCGCGCGGCGTGATCTTCGACCGCCACGGTGAGATTTTGGTGCGCAACATCCCGGCCTACAACGTGACCATCACGCCAGGGTTGCTGCCGGATGACGCGGAACGCGAGCGCGCCGTCCTCCAACGCCTCAGCCAAATGATCGATGTGCCGTATAGCACCGCCGCGCGCGGCAGCGGCATCGACGAGATAATGTACCAGGGTGAGTTGGGCAGCGTGGGACGCCAGCAATTCCCGCCCTACGGGGAGGCGCCCAGGCCGGGACTGCTGGAGATGGTCAACGATGTGCGCTGGTTAGAGCCGTACACGCCCATCGTGGTAAATCAGAACATCGACCGCGATTTGGCGCTGCTCATCGCGCAAGAGGGCAACGTGACGATGCCCGGCGTTGGAATTCAAATCATCCCCCGCCGCAATTACACGACCGGCCCCCTTACCTCCCAGATTTTAGGCTTCTTGGGGCCGATCCCGCCAGAGGATGTGGAGGAGTACAAGGCCAAAGGCTATGATGCCAGCGTGGATCGCATCGGCTACGATGGCATCGAATATAACTTGGAAGAGTCGCTGCGCGGCACGCCGGGGCGCCGCCTGGTGGAGAAGGATGTGCTGGGCCAGGAACTGAACACGCTCAGCGAGACCCCGCCCCATCCCGGCGACAATGTGCATCTCACCTTGGATCTAGAACTGCAAGCGGTCGCCGAGGAGGCACTGCTCGCGGGTATGGCCGAGGCCGGCTCCGAGCGCGGCGTCTTCATCGCCCTAGATCCGCGCGATGGACAAGTCCTCTCATTAGTCAGCCTGCCCACCTACGATAACAACCTCTTCAGCAAGCGCATCGATATGGACAAGCTGCGCGAGCTGGAAGAGAATCCTCACTTCCCCTTCCTCAACCACGCCATCGCCGATCAGATGCCGCCCGGCTCAATTTTCAAGATGGTGCCGGCGGCCGCCGCGCTGCAAGAAGGCGTGGTCAATCGCTATACGACCATCAACTGCCCCGGCCGGATGTTGTTGCCCAACAAGTTCGCGCCCGATAACCCGGAGTTGGCGCAGCCTTTCTACTGCTGGATTCACCTCCAGAGGGGCATCGGCCACGGCCCGGTCGATGTGGTGGAGGCCCTCAAACACTCTTGCGATATCTATTTCTACCAGGTCGGCGGCGGCTACCCGGAGACCGACTTCGAGGGGTTGGGGATCGCGCGGCTGGCGGCTTACGCGGAACAATTTGGCCTAGGGCAGATCACAGGCATCGATCTGCCCGGCGAGATTGCGGGCCGCGTCCCCACACCGCAATGGAAGCGCGCCAACTATCAAGAAACCTGGACCACGGGCGACACCTACAACACATCTATTGGGCAGGGGTTCTTAGTGGCGACGCCCATCCAGATGGCGAATGTGATGGCCGCCGTGGCCAACGGCGGCGTCATCTACCGCCCCCAGGTCATCCATCACATCGCGGACGCCGATGGCAACCTGATTCGCGAGTTCGAGCCGGAGGAACTCCACCGCATCGCGGTCGACGCGCCTTTCTGGGCCATCGTTCAGGAGGGCGTGGACTTGGCCGTCAGCGAGGACGGCACCGGCCGCCGCGCGGAACTCACCGAGTTGGGCATCAACGTGGCCGGCAAGACGGGCACCGCCGAGTACTGCGACGACATCGCCTTCAAGGCCGGGCGCTGTGATGTCGAAGAACACGAGACGCTGCCCACGCACGCATGGTTTATGGCCTACGCCCCCACCGAGGCGCCAGAACTGGTCGCACTCGCTTGGGTCTACGATGGTGGCGAAGGCTCCGTCACCGCCGCGCCCGTCGTCAAAGATGTGATGGACTACTACTTCCGTCGCAAGCTGGGCCGCTTAGATGAGTTAGAAGAAGAGGAACCGGGAACGGATGAGATCATCGGGCCGGAAGAGGTCGAGGAAGACGAACTGCTTCCCGCTGAACCGACGCCCTAAGTCCATTCGCTTCGCTCTTGCCCTCTGATGGCAATAAAAAAGACGCTCTGCTGGAGCACCGGGACGGCGCTATCGATCTACGCCGTCCGTTTTTTGTTGGATGAAGCGTTCGTAACAGACCCGAAGGGTTTTGAAGGAGCAACCGTGAAAATTCAAACACGCATCCCCTTCCTCATCGCGGCCCTCTGCGGCGGCGTGTGGGGCTTGGGCGCCGCGCGCGTCCTGGCCTTGGAACTCCACAGCGCCCTCTTCTTGAGCATCGGGGGCGCGGCGCTCGTGGCCGCGTTAGGCGCGGGCCTCGCCGCCGGCGCGACGCACGTCCTCGCGCTGCCGGCGCTCGCGCTGCTGCCGCTGCTCCTGCCCACCGTCGATCTCCTGGCCGGCGATTTCGTCCCCTGGCGCGGCCCCGCCCTGTTGGGCGGCGGGCTGGCGCTCGCGATGGCCAACCTCGCGGCATCTACCCTTGCGAAGGTTCCAGAAAAAGTCGCCAATTCACGAGGTATACGCCCACCAGTAATCCAAAAATCGAAAAGTTCCCAGATAACCTTCGCAAGGTTCCGAATCAACATCGGTACAGCGATAGCCGTACTGCTGCCGCTCCTCATCTATCTGCCGGATATTTCGCCCTACGTGGGCCGCGCCGATACCTTTGAATTTCAGGTCGTCGCGCCGCGCTTGGGCATCGCGCATCCCAGCGGCTACCCGCTCTACATCTTAGTCGGCAAACTCTTCTCCCTGCTGCCGCTCGGCTCCGTCGCGTGGCGCGTCAACCTCTCCTCAGCCGTCTGCGCGGCCTTGGCAGCGGGCGCGCTCTACCGCACACTAGCACGCCTGAAGAGCGACGCATCCACAGCGCCCCTCGCGCCGCTGTTCGCCGCCCTGACGTTGGCCTTCTCCCCCACCCTCTGGTCCCGCGCCATCGAGGCGGAGGTCTACGCGCTGAACGCGCTGTTAGTCGCGCTGGGGCTGTGGCTGGCGACGCAGTGGGCTACCAACAGGTGGAACGCCGCGCGCGCGCTCCCTGCCTTCGGCCTCCTAATCGGCGTGGGGATGGCTTCCCATCTGACGTTGGGCGCGCTGGGCCTCTTGGCCCTGCCACTGCTCGTCGCCGCCGAGCCGCGACCGCGACCGCGCGCGCTGCTCGCGGCGGCGGGCCTGGGCCTGCTGGGATTAGCGCTCTACCTCTACATCCCGCTGCGCTGGCCGGCCATCACCGGCGAGTGGATGACGCCCGCGCACTTCCTGCGCTTCGTCGCCAACGCGGAATCGGGCGGCGCGCTGCACCCGCTGGCCTTCTGGCGCGATCCCGCGCGCTGGGCCTTGGTGGGCGAGCGGCTGTTAGCCCAGGTCAGTTGGCCGGGGCTGATGTTGGCCCTCGTGGGCCTGCCGGCGCTCACGCGCCGCCGCTGGCCACTGGCCCTGGGGAGTGCGCTCGCCTGCGCCGCGTGGGTCTGGTTCAACCTCAGCTTTTACGTCGCCGATCCCGACTACTCAGCCTTCCTCATCCCCGCGCACGTCGTCCTCATCTTCTGGATAGGCATCGGCATCGAGAGCCTGCTGACCCGCCTCGCGCGGTTTGAATCGTCGCCAGCAACGAGGAATGCCCTACGCCTCATCTTCCTCCCCCTGTTAGCCCTCCTCCCCCTCTCCCGCCTGTGGATCACCGGGCCGACGTTGGACGCCATCAGCCACGGGCGCGCGGACGAAGCGTGGGGCCGCTACGCCCTGCATCAGCCCCTGGCCGAGGGCGCCGCGATCTTGGCCGACAGCGAGAAGTTCCCGCCGCTCTACTATCTGCAACAAATCGCGGGCCTACGCCCGGATCTGGAGCTGGTCACGCTCTTCAACGAGGCCCAATATCGGGCGGATATGGAGGCGCGATTAGCAGCGGGCCAGCGCGTCTATCTGGCGCGCTATCTGCCGGGGCTGGATG
>JBKHCQ010000159.1:0-8021 GCA_046541755.1 Anaerolineales bacterium
TAGATGTTTTGCCGATTGCTTTAGGTTTATTCCCGGATAGAATGATGGGGTGCTGGATGAAAATGGTAATCAGGGAGATGCGAATGGATGCGGTACAAGGAGAAGAATTGACCCGGCGCATTCCGCCGGTGTTGGGCTTGGTGATTGGCGTGTTGGCGGTTTCGACCGCCTCGACCTTTATTCGATTGGCGCAGACGTCGATCCCGTCGTTGGCGGTGGCCGCCTGGCGGCTGACGATTGCCTCGCTGCTGTTGGCGCCGCTGGCCGTGACGCGCTGTCGCGCGGAGTGGCGCGCGCTCTCGCGCCGCCAATGGGGCTGGGCGATTGCCTCCGGCGTGATTTTGGCCCTCCACTTCTACACGTGGATCACCTCGCTGGAATTGACCTCAGTGGCGGCTTCCGTGGTGTTGGTGACGACCGCGCCGCTCTTCGTCGCCGTGATCTCCCACTTTGTGTTGGACGAGCGGCTGACGCTGCCGGTGATCTTCGGTTTGGCGGTGGCCTTAGTCGGCTCGATCATCATCGGGGTGGGGGATCTGAGCGGCGGCGGGCATCAGCTCGCCGGCGATGGCCTCGCGCTGATCGGGGCGGTCGCTGCGGCGCTCTATATGCTGATTGGGCGGTCGCTGCGGGCGCGGCTTTCGCTGCTGGGCTACATCTTCCCCGTCTACGGCACGGCGGCGCTGACGTTGATGGCGCTGGCCCTGCTTTCCGGCGCGCCGCTGACCGGCTATCCCCCGCGCGTGTGGCTGTGGCTCGCGCTGATGGCCCTCATCCCCCAGATTGTGGGGCACTCCTCGCTCAACTGGGCGCTGGGCCATCTCCCCGCGACCTACGTCTCGCTGTCTGTCTTGCTGGAACCCATCGGATCGGCGCTGCTGGCGTGGCTCATCTTGGCCGAGCCGCCGACGTGGGCGGCGGCCATCGGCGGCGCGCTGATCTTAGCCGGCGTCATCATCGCCACGCTCCGCAACCGCTCAGCAAAATCTAAAAGACCCATCAGCAGATGAAGCAGATGGAAGCAGATTTTGCTTTTTACGAAGGCTCTTATTGGTTTTTGGGTGAAATGTTGTGTGATCCCGGACTGAAGTCCTGAGACAGGCGCTAACGCGCCAAGCGACCGCCTACGCGGGCGCGGGGGCCTTCCTCGCAGGAGGAAGGTTGGCCGACAGGCCTGTCCAGAGGCCTTTAGTCCTCGACCCCCCGAGCCAAATTCATCCACAATCTTTCACCCAATTCCCCACATGAGCCTTTTACGAAATACGCAATACACTTTACTCTTCATAAATCGGAGGTCTTAACGTGAACTTACTACTCTTATTCCTGCTGGGTGGTCTGTGGGGCACGTCGTTTCTCTTTATCAAGATCATTGTCAGCGAGGTGGGGCCGTTGACGTTGGTGACGGGGCGGTTGGCGATGGCGACGATTTTGATGTGGGCGATCCTGCTCCTGCGCGGCGAGCGGCCGCCGCGCTCGTGGGCGCGCTGGCGAGGGTACGCGATCCTCGGTTTGCTCAACGGCGCGCTGCCCTACAGCCTCATCTCCTGGGGTGAGCAGTACATCCCCAGCGGATGGGCCGCGCTGCTGCAATCCACCACGCCCCTCTTCACCATCCTGCTGGCCCATGTTTTGACCGATGACGACCGCGTCACCGGCGAGAAGATCGTCGGCGTGCTGTTGGGCTTCGCCGGGGTGGGGCTGCTGATGTGGCCGGAGGTGCGCGGCGGGATCAGCGCGTCGCTGTGGGGGCTGCTGGCCATTGTCGGCTCCTCTGTGAGCTACGCCGCCGCCGCGATCCACGCCCGCGAGCACTTCGGCGGCCAATCCCCGATGGTCTCCTCCGCCGGGCAGTTCACGATGGGCCTGGCGTTGATCCTGCCCCTCAGCTTTGCCTTCGAGCAGCCCTTGGCGATCACGCCCTCCCCGCAGGCGCTGGCGAGTTGGGCCGGCCTGGCCGTGCTGGGGACCGTCATCGCCTACGCGATCTACTTCTATCTGATCCAGCGCACCAGCGCCACCTTCGTCACGATGACGACCTACATCGTGCCCATCAACGGCCTGATTTTGGGCGCGCTCGTCCTGGGCGAAGCGATTAGCCCGATTTTGTTGGTCAGCTTGGGGTTGATCTTGGGCGGCGTGCTTTTGGTGCGCCAGTGAGGCGGGGGGAAATTCAATTACGGCAGGGTGCGGAAGAGGGTGCGGCGGAGCAGCCATTCGATCAGCAGGAGCGCCAGCGCGGGGATGAGCGCCCAAGCGGCCAGTTCCTTGTAGCGGGTGAAAACCTGCACCTCGACCTCCGATTTTTCCAGTTGGTTGATCTGGTCGTAGATCTGGCGCAGGCCCTCGGTGTCGGTGGCGCGGAAGTAGAGCGCGCCGGTCACATCGGCGATGGCCTGGAGCGTCTCCTCGTCGATCTCGCTCTCGATCATCTGCGTGGTCTTGCCAAAGAGCGTGTCCACAGGGAAGGGAACCTGGCCCGGCTTGCCCATCCCGATGGTGTAGACTTTCACGTCGAAGGCGGCAGCGGCCTGAGCGGCGGTGAGCGGGTCGATTTCCCCGGCGTTGTTCACCCCGTCGGTCAGGAGGATGATGACGCGGCTCTGGGCATCGCTCTCCTGGAGCATTGCCGTGGCCTGCGCCACCCCCATCCCGATGGCCGTGCCGTCGTCCAGCCCCAACTCCGGCGCCAGATCGATTCCGGCCAGCAGGCGGCGGAGCACGTCGTAATCGAAGGTGGGCGGGCATTGGCTGAAGGCCTCGCGGGCGAAGACCACCGTGCCGATGCGGTCGTACTGGCGCTCGGCGATAAACTCGCGGATCACCTGCTTGGCCGCCGTCAGCCGATTCTGCGGCTCGAAATCCAAGGCGGCCATGCTGCCGGAGATGTCGATGGCCAGCACGATATCGACGCCGCGCCCGCGGATGATCTCCCGCTCGCGGCTGGCCTGGGGCCGCGCCACGGCGATGATGAGCAGCGCCAACGTGAGCAAGCGCAGCGTCGGGGGCAGCCATCGCAGGCGCGCGCGTAGGGAGATCGGCAGGTCGGCTACCAGTCGTAGATCGGAGTATTGGACCGTTGGCGCGCCGGCGCGCTGCGTCCGCGCTCGCTGCCAGAGATAGCCGCCCAGCGCGGGCACAAGCGGGAGCAACCACAGCCACCATGGATTCGCAAAGTGAAGCATCTAACGGATGTGCCTTTCAGTAGATAAGCTCATCGATCTCATGCAAGACCTCGCTGAGATCAGGAGCCTGAGCGGGGAGGATGTCATCTTTTGAATGTTTGTGATGTGGGAATGTGTTGATCTCTGGATGATGAGGGGCATTATCATAACGAAAAATAGTTGAATTGTCGGCGTCCTGGTAATGGTAAGCGTAGCGAGATTTGAATATAGTGTAGGTTTCCACGACTAACTTTTCCACAACTTGCAGGCGCGAGCCATCATAGAAGCGTAGAACCGCGTAAAATTCACTGGTTTGCCCCATTTTATCAGAGCGGTCGAAGATCTCGAGGGCTTCAATTTTGATCTCACGACGAGATAGGATGGTGTTTTGGAGGCGTGTTAAATAGCGATGTAATTGGGACATTAGGGCGAAACCGGCAAAGCATATTTGGATACGAGATCGAGGAGCGTTTGCATATCTGCTCTCATTTCTTGATAAATCTCATATTTGTTGGCCCAACGCATAAACTCGATACTATCGCCCATCTCACCGCGTTCAAAACGCTCGTAGAAGGTTTGTGAGTTCATATTGTAGTCCATTTCGTACCGAGTTAATTCTCGAATCACGTGGATGAAATCCTCAAGGGGAGCAGCGTTTTCCAAAGATTCCTTCAGAATCGCTTGGAGTTGTTCACCTGACTCCGGCATGGTTTGATAGGTAAATTTGACGATAGGCATAGTTATTTCCCTCCTAACGGGCTACACTTCTTTCATCGTTTCCGTTGTTTGCATCTCTCGGATGGGTTTGGTGAGGTCCACAAAGCGCCGCGCCGAGGACAACATCGCGTAGGCGCCCGTTGCCGTGGGCGTGAACTTGGCGAATTTGACCAGGTCGGCCTCGGTGAGCAGATCCCGCAGCAGGGAACGGGCCTCGTGTCCTAAGTTGACCTCGCGCAGATCGCCCATCAGCTCGTAGGTGGTGCGATCTAAGGCGGGGACGTCGTAGCGGCGCTCGACGTAGGCGCGCAGGCACGCGGTCACGAGCGAGGCGTGGCGCTTGAAGGCCCCCTCGGCGGGCAGATCCAACGCCGCGATGCGCTCCAGTTCCTCGTAGGCGATCACCTCGGCGGGACGGTTATCTATCGGCTCCGGCGTTTCTTCGATCACGGCCTCTTTTTGGCGGCGCGGCAGCTTATCCCAGAGCCAGCGCCCGCCCACATAGAGGAGCGCCCCGGCCACGAGTCCCGCCAAAATCCACGGCCAGATGGGCGGACGGGGCAATGCCGCCTGGGGCTTGAGATCGCGCTTCTCTATGGGCGTTTCGGGGTTCTCCGGCGTTGGTAGCACGCTCTCGATCTGCACCGTCACGGGTTGCGCCGGGATCGCGCGCGAGGCGCCGGCGGCGTTGGTGTAGGTGATCGTAGTGGCGGGCGTCTCGTGCCGGCCCGGCGACCAGAGCACGACGGTGGCGGAGAGTACGTGCGTCGGCCGCGCCGTTTCGTCCTCCGGCGCTGTGACGGTCGTGCTCTGCGCGCGCACCTCGAAATCGCCCCACTGCTCCGGCAACGCCGGCAACGCGACCTCCGCATCCGCCGGGGCGAGCACGCGCAAGCGCAGCGCTATGGGATCTCCCACCGTCCAGCCTCCCTCCGGCGGCACATCGCGCTCCCAGAAGGCGGAAACAGGCGGTTCCTCTTGGGCGGCGACGGGATCAGGGGCAAAAATTAAGGATTGAGAATTGAGAATTAAGAGGAGGGCTAGGAGGGTGACAATTCGGGAGAGACGATTGTGACGGATGACGGATGACGCAAGATTCCCCATTTGCCATTCACCATTTTCCATTCGTTTCATCGCCGAAACCTCCGCGCGCGCGCCTTGAAGAAGGCCAGGAGCGGTTCGACGTAATCCTCGCCCAGGACGACGTCGATGTGATCGACTTTCGCGTGGCGGAAGAGGGCGTCGCGAGCCTCCCGCTGCTCGGCGGCCTGCATCGCGAAGGCCGACCGCCATGCAGGGTTACTGCTGTCCACAGTGACGCGCTGCCCGGTCTCGGCGTCCTCCAGCGCGACGAGACCCACATCCGGCCACTGCATCTCGCGCGGATCGGTGATGCTCACGGCGACGAGGTCGTGGCGGCGATGGGTGACGAGCAGCGCGCGCTCGTAGGGGGAAGGACGGCGCTGCGGCAGCAGGAAATCGGAGATCAGGAAGATGATGGCGTGGCGGTTGAGCGTGCGATTGAGATGATCCAACGCGCCGGTGATGTCGGTGCCGCGCCCTGTTGGCTCGAAGGCCAGCAGGTCGCGGATCAGGCGGAGCACGTGGCGGCGGCCCTTCCTCGGCGGGATGTGCAGCTCGATTTGGTCGGTGAAGGCCAGCAGGCCGACCTTGTCGTTGTTCGTGATGGCGGAGAAGGCCAGCACCGCGCCCAACTCGGCAGCCAGCTCGCGCTTGAAGCGGAGGGTGGTGCCAAACAGACCCGACGCGCTGGCGTCGAAGGCCAACATCACGGTCAGTTCGCGCTCCTCCACGTAGCGCTTGACGTAGGGCGCGCCCATCCGCGCCGTCACGTTCCAGTCGATGGTGCGGATCTCGTCCCCCGGCTGGTAGGCGCGCACCTCATCGAACTCCATCCCGCGCCCTTTGAAGATGGCCTGATATTCCCCGGCGAAACTGTCGTTCACCAGGTGGCGCGTGCGGATTTCGATGCGGCGAATGGTGCGGATTAGCTCAGGAGATAGCATGAGTTACGTTCTATTCTTTCTACTTTCTTCCTCAAGGATCCCTTCTAATTGCTCTACAAGCGGGGGTAAATTGTGCGTGATCGTGTGCCAGAGAATGCCGATACTCACGCCAAAGTACTCGTGAATCAACACATTACGCATGCCGCGCATCTCTTCCCAAGGAAGTTGGTTATGGCGGTCTGTGATCTCGTCTGGAACGTGCCGCGCCGCCTCACCAACGATCTCAAGATTGCGTATCACAGCGTCAATTGTCTTTTGGTCCGCTTTGAAGCTGCCAAACGTCAGTCCCGATGTGTAGCGCTGAATGCGTCGGATGGATTCGAGAATATCCTCAATGCGCATCTTCCAGGGATGGGGTGACATCCACAGCCTCCTTTAAGATCGTCGGCTTCATTGAATCCCGCAACGCATCCCGCGTGACCAGATCAACTGGACGCTGCAATATATGTTCTAGCTCTTGCTTGAGATGTACAAACTCAAATAGGCCGACGGGTCTGGAGAATTCTACCAGGAGATCGATATCGCTCGATGCGTTGGCTTCTCCACGCTGGACAGAGCCAAATAGAGATAGGGATTGCACACCGGCAGTTTGCAATTGTTCCTTGTGTTGTTGCAATTGACTGATAATATTTTCTGTTGTAAGCATAATAATTTTGCTCCTCCCTACGGCACTTCGACGTGATCCAAAATCTGGCGGACGACGTCCGTCGCGGTGATGTTCTCGGCCTCGGCCTCGTAGGTGACGATGACGCGATGCTGCATCACGTCCCCGGCGACCTGTTTGATGTCCTCCGGGATGACGTAGCCGCGCCCCTGCAAAAAGGCGTGCGCTTTCGCGGCCTTGATGAGGTAGATGGTCGCGCGCGGCGATGCCCCGTAATCGATGAGCGGCGCGAGAGTCTGGAGGCCATGCGCCTCCGGCTCGCGCGTGGCGAAGATGAGATCCAACACGTATTCTTGGATCTTCTCATCGACGTAGATGGTGCGCGTGACCTCGCGCGCGTGGAGGATCTGCGCGGGCGTGACGATGGGCGCGACCGGCGGCAGCGGCTCGCCCGTCATCCGTCGGAGCATCACGCGCTCCTCATCGCGGCTCGGATAGGTGATGATCACCTTGAGCATAAAGCGATCCACCTGGGCCTCCGGCAGGGGGTAGGTGCCCTCCTGCTCGATGGGATTCTGCGTCGCCAGCACTAAGAACGGTTCATCTAAAAAGTAGGTCGTCTCTCCAATCGTGACCTGGCGCTCCTGCATCGCTTCCAGCAAAGCGCTCTGCACCTTCGCCGGCGCGCGATTGATCTCGTCGGCCAAAATCAAATTGGTGAAGAGCGGCCCCTTGCGCGGCGTGAACTCGCCCGTGCGCGGATTGTAAATCTGCGTGCCGATGAGATCGGCGGGCAGCAGATCCGGCGTGAACTGGATACGCTGGAAGCTGGCCTGGATCGCATCGGAGAGCGTGCTCACGGAGAGCGTCTTCGCCAGCCCCGGCACGCCCTCGATGAGGATGTGGCCGTCCGCCAGCAGCCCGATCAGCAGCCGCTGGATGAGCCGCTCCTGCCCGACGATGACCTTGCCGATTTCGGCCCATAGATCCTGTACAAAGACGGCTTCCTGCCGGACGCGCTCGTTAATCTCTTGAATGGTGGTTTCTTCCATAAGTTCCTTGATCACTCCTTGTTGTATTCTCGAAATGTGGACTTGGCGCACGTAATTCTAACACTGGACTTGAAGTGACTTGTCTGATGAGTACCGGAGTATCGCCAAAACGTGCTTGGATTCGCAAGAATAATGGCTCAAACGCTTCATCGGAATCCACGACACGTTCATTGTGGAGAGCCACGAACTTTCCTAAGTATTGCTCCACAAGTTGAGGGTGTAATCGCTCAAAGGCGTGTATTTCCTGCGATAGTTTCTGGTCACCTAAAAGCGCCAGATGTTCTCGTACCGCTTCATTGACAAAGTCTTTGACTGTTTCGCCTTCCTCTTGAACAAAACGACGGACTTTGGCTGCTAATTCAGGCGTCAGCTCGATTTCATTTACGCTCATTTCTATCTTCCTTTCTAGCTACCGGACACTTTTTCCAAGCCCACTCTTAATCAGCAGATAGAGCAGATG